>VEQC01000004.1 GCA_018883455.1 Limnohabitans sp.
CAGGAGGGCACCCCGGGCTTTGCCATTCAGCTGCCTCCCCCGAACGTGACCGGGACCCTGCACATGGGACATGCGTTCAACCAAACGATCATGGACAGTCTCACCCGCTATCACCGCATGCGGGGCTTCAACACGGTTTGGGTGCCTGGCACCGATCACGCCGGCATTGCCACCCAGATCGTGGTGGAGCGTCAATTGCAGGGGCAAGGCATCAGCCGGCATGACATGGGCCCCACACCGGACGTGGCGCGCCAAAACTTTGTCGCCAAAGTTTGGGAGTGGAAAGAGCACAGCGGCAACACCATCACCCAGCAAATGCGCCGCATGGGCGACAGCGTGGATTGGTCACGCGAGTACTTCACCATGGACGAGAAGCTCTCCGAAGTGGTGACCGAGACCTTTGTGCGGCTCTACGAGCAAGGCCTGATTTACCGCGGCAAGCGTTTGGTGAATTGGGATCCCGTGCTCATGAGCGCGGTTTCGGATTTGGAGGTCGAGAGTGAGGAGGAAGAGGGGTCCCTCTGGCACATTCGTTACGACTTCGTTGAAGGGCCCCAAACGGTCCATGGGCAGAGCGTGGCAGGCTTGGTGGTGGCCACCACCCGACCGGAAACCTTGTTGGGCGACGTGGCCATCATGGTCCACCCCGAAGACGAACGCTACCAGCACCTGATTGGCGCTTCGGTGCGACTGCCGCTGTGCGAACGAACGATTCCCGTCATTGCCGATGCCTATGTGGATCGGGAGTTTGGCACCGGCGTGGTCAAGGTCACCCCTGCGCACGATGTAAACGACTATGCGGTCGGTCAGCGCCACCATCTGCCAATGATTGGGGTGTTGAACCTCGATGCCACCCTCAACGACAACGCGCCCAAGGCCTACCGGGGTTTGGACCGCTTTGCCGCCCGCAAGCAAATTGTGGCGGACCTCGACGCGGCAGGGCATTTGGTCGAAACCAAAAAACACAAACTCATGGTGCCGCGCTGCGCGCGCACGGGGCAGGTGGTCGAGCCCATGCTGACCGACCAATGGTTTGTGGCCATGAACCAAGTCAGCCCGCAAGACCCCAGCGGCAAAAGCATTGCGCAAAAGGCCATCGACGCCGTGCAGTCGGGCCAAGTTCGGTTTGTGCCCGAGAACTGGGTCAACACCTATAACCAGTGGATGAACAACATCCAGGACTGGTGCATTTCGCGTCAGCTGTGGTGGGGGCACCAAATCCCTGCTTGGTATGACGAGGACGGCAAGGTTTATGTGGCGCGCAATGCGCAAGAAGCTCAGGCGCAAGCCCCCGGCAAGACCTTGCGCCGCGACCCCGATGTGCTCGACACTTGGTATTCCTCGGCACTGGTGCCGTTTTCCACACTGGGTTGGCCTCACGTGGAAAAAGCCGGGGCAACCCATGACTACAACTTGTACCTGCCAAGCTCGGTGTTGGTGACGGGCTACGACATCATCTTTTTCTGGGTCGCGCGCATGATCATGATGACGACCCACTTCACGGGTCGCGTGCCCTTCAAAGATGTCTATATTCATGGCCTGGTGCGCGACGCCCAGGGCAAAAAAATGAGCAAGTCCGAAGGGAATGTGCTCGACCCGGTGGATTTGATCGATGGGATTGCCCTTGAACCCCTGCTGGAGAAGCGTAGCCAAGGCTTGCGCAAGCCCGAGACCGCCCCGCAGGTACGCAAGAACACCCAAAAGGAATTTCCCGAGGGCATTCCCGCTTATGGGGCCGATGCCCTGCGCTTTACATTTGCTGCGCTCGCCTCGCTCGGACGAAGCATTAACTTTGACAGCAAGCGATGCGAGGGTTACCGTAATTTTTGCAACAAGCTCTGGAATGCCACACGCTTTGTGCTCATGAACTGCGAAGGTCAGGATTGCGGCCTCCAAGAGCACACCAAGGCGGAGTGTGCCGTGGGCCAGCCTTTCCATGGCTATCTCTCCTTTAGCCAAGCGGATCGCTGGATCGTCTCCACCTTGCAACGCGTGGAGGCACAAGTCGCGCAAGGGTTTGCGGACTACCGACTCGACTTGGTGGCGCAAGCGATTTACGAGTTCGTCTGGAACGAGTTTTGCGACTGGTATCTGGAAATCGCCAAGGTGCAAATTCAGACGGGGGACGCCGCTCAGCAGCGCGGCACCCGACGCACCCTGATTCGCACCTTGGAGACCGTGCTCAGGCTCGCCCACCCCATCATCCCGTTCATCACGGAAGAACTCTGGCAGAAAGTCGCTCCGGTGGCCTGGCGCGGTGGCGATTCCGTGAGCGTGGCGGCTTACCCCGTGAGCCAGCCCGAGCGCATCGATGAGGCCGCCGAGGCCTACATGGCAGAATTCAAGCGCGTGGTTGACGCCTGCCGCAACTTACGGGGCGAAATGTCCGTCTCGCCCTCTCAGCGCATGCCCCTCTTCGCCTTGAGCCCCGCAGGGGCCAGCCAAGCACGGTTGGGCCAGATGGCCTCTTCCTTGCAAAACTTGGCCAAGCTCAGTGAGGTGCGCCTGTTTGACGACGAGGCCGCCTGGCAAGACGCCGCGCAGTCTGCTCCCGTGGCCGTGGTGGGGGAGTGGCGCTTGTGCCTGTTCATCGAAATTGATGTGGCCGCCGAGAAAGCCCGGCTCACCAAAGAGATCGCCCGGCTCGAGGCCGAAATGGCCAAGGCCCAGGGCAAGCTCAGCAACGAGGCCTTCGTGGCCAAAGCGCCGCCGGCCGTGATCGCCCAAGAGCAAAAGCGCTTGGCCGAGTTCTCGGACACCTTGACCAAAGTTCAGGACCAGCTCGCCCGCTTGGGCTGAGTGCCTCCACCCCAAAGGGCTGCCATGTCCCCTATTCGTCATGCCGTCTTTCCTGTCGCCGGACTGGGCACCCGTTTTCTGCCGGCGACCAAAGCCAGCCCGAAAGAAATGCTGCCGGTGGTGGACAAGCCCTTGATCCAGTACGCGGTGGAAGAGGCCTACGAGGCGGGTATCCGTCACATGATTTTTGTCACGGGCCGTAACAAACGGGCGATTGAAGACCACTTTGACACCGCTTACGAGCTCGAAAACGAACTGGAGCAAGCAGGTAAACATGCCTTGCTCGCGGCCTTGCACCGCATTCAACCCGACGACATGCTGTGCAGTTACGTTCGCCAGCCGCGCGCTTTGGGCTTGGGGCATGCCATTTTGTGCGCCGAACATTTGGTGGGCCACAACCCCTTCGCGGTGCTCTTGGCCGACGATTTGATGATGGGTGAGCCCGGCGGACCGGGCGTGCTGCGCCAGATGGTCGAGGTCTACGCGCAGACGGGTGCGTCCATTCTGGCCATTCAGGAAGTCCCCCCCGACCAAGTGCAGCGCTATGGCATTGTGGCCGGCCCCATGACGCCCGAGGGGTGGCTTCGCGTGCAGCAAATGGTGGAGAAGCCCTCACCCGCACAAGCCCCTTCGCGCATGGCCGTCTCGGGGCGGTATTTGTTGTCGTCCAACGTGTTTGATCGCATTCGAGCGGGTGGACGGGGTGTGGGCGGCGAAATCCAGCTCACCGATGGGATTGCGGGGCTGCTCGATGCCGAGACCGTACTGGGGTATCGGTATCAGGGCCGTCGGTTTGATTGCGGCAGCAAACTGGGGTTTTTACAAGCCACGGTGGAACTGGCGCAACTCCACCCCGAGGTGGGCGCAGAATTTCGCGCCTACTTGCAACAACGCGGTTAAGGCACGCCTCGCGCTTTATTTGCGGCGCAACCAGTGCGTGAATTCCTCACCCGCCGTCTCCTGGGAGAGCAAGGTGTGTCCGGTTTGGCGCGCAAAAGCCTCAAAATCGCGCACGGACCCGGGGTCAGTGCTCACCACTTTGAGGACTTGCCCACTGCTCATTTCGCTCAGGGCTTTTTTGGTTTTGAGGATCGGCAGGGGACAGTTGAGTCCGCGCGTGTCGAGTTCCTGATCAATTGGCGTTTCCATCACTTGGTACCTCAGTTCGGGTCATGGGCTCCATGAAGCGTGGCTCCAGGCCCCGTGCGCGCAGCCAGTCCGCCATGGCAAAACCCGTCCCTGCGGGCCAGCACAGGATGTCTTGCGGCGCAAACAGTTTGTATTCTGCCAATTCTGGCGAGAGTCGAATTTCGCCCGGATGGGCGATGGCATGGTAAGCAATGATGACTTGGTTCATGCGTTGAAAGTCATACACGCCCACCAAGCTCAAATGCTGCACCTGTAACTGGGTTTCCTCGGCTATTTCGCGACAAATGCCCTCATCCGGGCGCTCGCCGGCCTCCATGAAACCGGTGATCAAGGCAAAGCGTCGCCCGGGCCAGGCGGCATTGCGGGCGAGCAGGATACGGCCCTCCACCTCCACAATGGCGGCCAGCACCGGCACGGGATTGTTCCAGTGCACCCACTCACACGCAGGGCACTTCAAGCGTTGTTTCTCTCCCCCATCCTCTAGCTGCGTGAGCCACTGCAGCGGCGTGGCGCATTGGGGACAAAACCGAAACCCACTCATGCAGGAAAAACTCCAGTCGAGAGGTAACGGTCTCCGCGGTCGCAAACGATGAACACAATGGTTGCGTCGCGCACCTTGGCCGCCACTTGCTGGGCGACCCAACACGCGCCCGCAGCGGAAATGCCCGCGAACAAGCCCTCCTCACGGGCCAGACGGCGACACATGTCCTCCGCATCGTCTTGGCTCACGTAGATGAGCTCATCGACGGCATGCGGGTCGTAAATTTTGGGCAAATACTCCTGCGGCCATTTGCGAATACCGGGAATGCGTGAACCCTCGCTGGGCTGCGCGCCAATGATGCGGATGGCCGGGTTTTTTTCCTTCAGGAAGCGGGAGACACCGGTAATCGTGCCCGTGGTGCCCATCGCGCTCACGAAATGGGTAATGCGCCCTTGTGTTTGTTCCCAGATCTCGGGGCCAGTGGTCTCGTAGTGAATACGGGGGTTATCGGGATTGGCGAACTGGTCCAGCACCCGCCCTTTGCCCTCTTGTTGCATGCGCTCCGCCAAATC
Organism: Limnohabitans sp.; assembly: GCA_018883455.1. Classification (GTDB taxonomy): domain Bacteria; phylum Pseudomonadota; class Gammaproteobacteria; order Burkholderiales; family Burkholderiaceae_C; genus Limnohabitans. Next base: position 5,002 of record VEQC01000004.1, read on the forward strand.
ACGCGCGTACTCCATGCCACCGCTTTTGGGCGTCAATACCAACTCCGCGCCAAAGGCTTTCATGGTTTGGGCGCGCTCGATGGACAAATCCTCAGGCATGATGAGCACCATGCGGTAACCCTTGATGGCCGCGGCCATGGCCAGCGCGATGCCGGTGTTGCCGGAGGTGGCCTCGATCAGGGTGTCGCCTGGCCGAATGTCGCCCCGCTCCTCGGCGCGTTGAATCATGGACAACGCCGGGCGGTCTTTGACGGAGCCGGCAGGGTTGTTGCCTTCGAGCTTGCCCAAGAGGATATTGCCCGCCGCTTGGTGCTGGGCCACGCCAATTCTTTGCAGAGCCACTAAAGGGGTGCGACCAATGGCCGATTCAAGCGTAGGGTAGTTTTGCGAGGAATTCATAGGTGACACTGTGCCATAATATTGATCTCACGCCCGCCCGGGTGGTGAAATTGGTAGACGCAGGGGACTCAAAATCCCCCGCCGCGAGGCGTGCCGGTTCGAGTCCGGCCCCGGGCACCAGGGTCTGCGTTCGCGCGGACTTCTTCGATGTTGGACTGGCCTGTAGTTCATGACCATGAAAGACGACGACGACGAGGAATTCGCCAACGTTGTCCGCAGCGGTGCGGCGCACAGCGTCAATGTGTCGGAGTACACGGGCAACGCCAAAACCCCCAAAAATATTGTCAAGTCTGGTGAAGACGCCGGCGAGATCGCGCCCCGAAACGCGGTTGATCCTGCGGCTACCCCCTCAGGCCGAGCTCGGGAGGCGAAAGAGCGCGAGCGTCCGCCCGAGACGCGCAAGGTTCCTGCGCCCCTCCCCGAAGACACGTCGGTCACCGCACGCGACGAGACCCTTAAGGGCAAGCCCAATGTGCAAACGGTGGCGCCAGCCGATGCCGGCGCCCCCAATCGGCAACAGGCTGCTGCGGCAAACCCCGATTTGAACCTTCAGCGAGTCGAGTCCGCGCACGGTCGCGTTGAAAACGGCCAGAACGGCCAAGACGGGGCTCTGCAAGACAACCGCCAAGGTTTTGCCACCGACAAGCTGCAAGACAACCACCAAGGCCTGGGGCAGGAAGCCCTGCACGACAACCGCCAAGGCGTTGCAACCGACAAACTGCAAGACAACCACCAAGGCCTGGGCCAAGAGGCCCTGCACGACAACCGCCAAGGCGTTGCAACCGACAAACTTCAGGACAACCTCCAAGGCCTGGGGCAGGAGGTGCTCGAGGACAACCGCCAGGCTCTTGAAAAAGACCCGCTGGCGGCAAACTCCCAAGGCCTGGGCCGGGACGCTTTGCACGACAACCGCCAAGGGCTCGGGCAAGACGCCCTGCACGACAACCGCCAAGGGATTGACCCTCTAGCGGGCTTTGATGCGGCGTCTGCCCCCCCCGATGGCGGCCCCGCAGCCGCGCACCTTGGCCCCGCGCACGGGCACACGAATGCGTCCAACTTGCAGGGAGTCGACGGGGCGCCCGCAGGCGCTTTGGCGGAAGGTCCAGCGATCCACAAGGCCCTCACCGAGGATCATGTGGGCGAGGCAAGCACATTGAGTCGCATACGGCGACCACGGCAAAGGTCGCCCTGCAAGACAACTTGCAAAAGGCCCCGGAACCTGCCCCCCCGGAGGCCAACACACCGGGAGTGGCCAAAAAAGTTCTGACGGATCATCTGGAGGCCTTGCCAGACACCCGGGTGGAGCGTACCGCCCCTGTGTTACCAGGGGCCATCAGTCCGAACTCCGTCACCGTCTCTCCCGCTCGTGCGGGCAAGCGCGGGGCAGCCCGCGCCAGTGCTGCACCGACAGCCCCAGCGGCGCCCGCCCCTGCACACCGCCCGGCGATGTCCATGGAGGCGTTCCACGGCCGCTTGGCGGGGATCAAGCACAACGTGGACGCCCTCAACGATCGACTCTCCGACCTGGAAGCGGAAATGCAGCGCCATCCGGGGCCTGCGTCGAAACCGGGCAAACGCGGGCCCTAAGCCGAGGCGCGCAGTCCCTGCGCGACCGTGGGGTAGCGCAACGTCAAGCGGAGTTCCTGCTTCATTCGTTGGTTGCGCAAGCGGCGCGACTCCTGCATAAAGCTCCATTGCATGGGCGAGAAGAGGGCTTGGGCTTGATCTCGCGCCACCCGCGCGGGACGCGGGAGTTGGTAGAGGTCAGCCGCAAAATCGTAGTAGTCGGCCATGCGCAGGTCGGAGTCGTCGCTCACATGGTAGGCCCGGCCCGCACGCCCTCGCCATAAGGCCAGCCAACAGGCGCGGGCAAGATCGTCGGCGTGGATGTGGTTCGTGTAGACATCGTCTTGCGCGGCCAAGACCGGTAAGCCCTGACGCAGCCTGCCCAGCGGTGTGCCCCCTTCTCGATCAGGCGCGTAAATTCCAGGGATTCGCAGCACGCTCACCGGGGTGGCCAGCGCACGGCCAAAATGACGCCAACGCGCTTCAGCATCCACACGCCGCCAAGCGCGGTCACTCTGGGGATTCACTGGGCGGCTCTCGTCAACCCAAACCCCTCCACAGTCGCCGTAGACCCCCGAGGTCGAACCATAAACGGATCCGCGCAACCCTCCCCGTAAGGCCAGAACCTTTAACAAAGCTTGGCTGCGCGGGTCTGTTCTTCCTTGGCCCGGCGGGGGAGCCAGAAAAAGTACTCGCGAGGCCAAGCCAGCCAATCGTCCCAAATCCTGCGGCCGATCGAGATTTCCGACCAGTGGCGTGAGCCCCAAAGCCCGTAACGCGGGCACACGCTCGGGTGAGGACGTGAGCACGCGCCAATGGATTTGTGGATGCGCTTTGACCACGCGCAAGCCAATATCACCACAGCCCACCAACAATATGCGGGGGCGTCGAAATCGGCGCGGCAAGGCGCCCAAGGACGGCAGATTGGAAGGCAAAATAGAGGGTTCTGTTCACAAGAATACCGAAGGATAACCAAATCATGGCTTTTCAGGTACAAGTCCTGCCCAGTGGCCGGGCGTTTGAAGCAAGCGCGGAGGAAACTTTGCTGGCTGCGGGCTTGCGACAAGGGGTGGGCTTGCCCTATGGCTGCAAAGACGGCGCCTGTGGTTCTTGCAAATGCAAAAAGCTCTCCGGTGAGGTCAGCCATGGGCCCCACCAAAGCAAAGCCTTGAGCCCAGAAGAGGAAGCCCAAGGCTTGGTGCTCACTTGCTGCGCGACCCCGCTGAGCGACATCGTGCTCGAATCACGCCAAGTGGTCTCCGCCGGTGCTTTTCCCATCAAGAAAATGCCCGCGCGGGTGTTGTCGCTGGAGAAGGCCTCCCCTGACGTCATGGTCGTCAAACTCCAACTCCCTGCCAATGACACCACGCAATACCACGCGGGCCAATACATTGATTTCCTGTTGCGCGATGGCGATCGACGCAGCTACTCCATGGCCAATGCGCCGCACACCTTGCAACCCGGTCAGTCGGTGATCGAACTGCACATCCGTCACATGCCGGGTGGCAAGTTCACCGACCACGTGTTTGGCGCCATGAAGGAAAAGGAGATCCAGCGCATCGAAGGACCCCAAGGCAGTTTCTTTCTGCGCGAGGACAGCGCCAAACCCATCGTGTTTTTGGCCTCGGGCACAGGCTTCGCCCCGATCAAGGCGATTCTGGAGCACATGCTGCACCGAGGCATCGCACGTGACGCAGTGCTTTACTGGGGGGGGCGCCGCCCGCACGACTTGTATCTGGAGGGCTGGTTGCGTGCGCAAATGCCGCAAATGCCGTGGCTGCGCTATGTACCGGTGGTCTCGGACGCCCTACCCGAAGACCAATGGCAAGGACGCACGGGCTTCGTGCACCAAGCCGTCCTGGCCGATCTGCCGGACTTGAGCGGTCACGAAGTGTATGCCTGTGGCGCGCCGGTGGTGATTGACGCGGCGCAGCGCGATTTCGCGCTGGCGGGTTTGCCGAGCGAGGCCTTTTACGCCGATTCATTCATTTCAGCGGCCGACAAAGCGGCCTAATTTAGGAGTACTCCCATGCGATTGCATTCACGTCGCCATTCTCTCGGACATATCGCCGCAGGCCTGCTTCTGGGCCTCGGCATGGGCTTGGGCGCGCAGGCCCAAACATTCCCTACCAAGCCCATTCGCTGGGTGGTGGTGGCACCCGCAGGATCTTCGCTGGATGTGATTGCCCGCGCCATGCAAGACAAGCTCAAGGATCAGTTGGGCCAGCCCGTGGTCGTGGAAAACAAACCTCAAGCCGGTGGTACGGTCGGGACGAATGAAGTGGCCAAGTCGGCACCCGATGGCTACACCTGGGTCATGTCGTTCAACGGCCCACTGGCTTTTGGACCCCATCTCTACCCCAAGCTGCCCTACCAACCCCTGCGCGACCTGCAACCGGTGATGATCACGACCTCGCAACCCAATGTGATTGCGGTGACATCCAGTTTGCCTGTGAACAACATGAAGGAATTGGTGGCCTTGCTGAAATCGGAGCCTGGGCGTTACAACTACGCCTCGGTGGGCAACGGCAGCTCCTCGCACCTGACTGTGGAATACATCAAGGCCATGACCGAGAGCTTTGCGGTGCACATCCCCTTCAACGGCAGCCCGCCTGCAGTCATGTCCGTGATTGGAGGGCAAACCCAGATCATGGCCTCGGTGCCCACGGTGCTGGCGCCACAAGTGCAACAGGGGCGGCTGAAGTTCATTGCCGTCACGAGCAAGCAGCGCTACGCGCTCCTGCCCGATGTCCCCACCGTGGCCGTGAGTGGCCTGCCCGCCCTGCGTCAGTTTGAGGCTTTGGCGTGGAATGGCGTTTTGGTGGCGGCCGGCACCCCACGGCCCATCGTGGATCGGATCAACCAAGCGCTCAACCAAGCCCTGCAAGACCCCGCCGTGCGCGAGCGCCTCAAGGCCGCGGGTCTGGAGGCCATTGGCGGCACCCCTGAGCAATTCACGCAATTGATCCGTGATGAATCCACCAAATGGGCGCCCATCATCCAGCGCTCTGGGGCGCGCATCGATTAATGCCCCATGCACCAGCCCCGCCCTGAAAACCCTTTTGTCCATCCGCGCTTGGAAGCGCGTGACATTGCGTTTTCCCAGCCCTTGCAATGGCTGGCGCTCGCCTGGCGTGATTTGGAACGTTGCCCGCTGGTCGGTGGGGTGCACGGTCTGATTCTGGCGGTGGCGGGGGGATTGTTCAGCTGGCTCTACCACGATCACTACTGGTGGATCGTGGCCTTGATTGCCTCTTGCATGATGATCGCGCCGCTGTTGGCGGTGGGCATGTACCAGGTGAGTCGCATGCTCGAGCGCGGCGAAGAACCCACGCTGGCCGACGCCATGCGGGTTTGGTTGTGCGGCGATTTGCGCCTGGTGCAGTTTGGCGCCCTCTTGGCCTTGTGCAGCCTGGGTTGGCTGATCACCTCGGCGCTGTTGGTGCACTGGATGATGCCCGCCACCGTCGAGCGCCCGCTCGACTTTTTGCGTCTGGTGGTGCTGCAAAAGCAGTTTGGGGCGTTCGAAGTTTGGATGCTGCTCAGTGGTTTTATGGCCTCGCAAGTCTTTGCCTCCAGTGTGGTGACGATCCCCTTGTTGCTCGACCATCCGCGTCTGGGGCTTTGGCAAGCGGTGGGGACGAGCTGGCGGGTGGTGGCCAAGAACCCCGTGGCCATGGGCATGTGGGCCATGTTGTTGTGCTTGTTCACCCTCTTGGGCGTGGGCTCAGCGTTTCTCGGCCTGTTATTTGTGGTCCCGATGCTGGGCCACGCCAGCTGGCACGCCTACCGTGACCTGGTGGCCCAAGAAGAACCCACTCCCTGAAGTTCGGGCCGCACGCTGTATGACCGAAGAACAATTTGCCCAGTTTGGTCTGACCTTTGGCGTGGCGGGCTTCATGCTCTACATGCTGTTCATCATTTACCAACTGGCCCGCGAAGCCAAAGCCGGTAAATTCGGCACTTTCGTGCTGTTTCTGGTGTTGGCGTTTGGGATGGTGGGCTTTGTCGCCAAGCAAGTCTTGGTCTGGATCATGGAGCCTTGAAAAGCCTCACTCCCCGAGGTAAGCCGCGCGGACTTTGGGGTCGTTGAGCAGATCGCGGGCAGGACCTTCCAAGGTGATGAGGCCCGAATCCATCACATAGGCGCGATCCGCCAATTGCAGGGCCCGACTGGCATTTTGTTCGACGAGCAAGAGCGTTACCCCCTGCGCCGCGACCGATTGCACCACCTCAAAGATCTTGTCGACCATGATGGGCGAGAGGCCCATGGAGGGCTCATCCAGCAGCAAAATTTGGGGGCGCGACATGAGCGCGCGCCCCATGGCCAGCATTTGCTGCTCGCCGCCCGAGAGCGTGCCCGCCAATTGGTCGCGGCGCTCTTTCAAGCGCGGGAAGGTTTCGAAAATGCGCTCCACATCGTCACTGATTTGGACATCGTCACGCGTGAAGGCGCCCATGAGCAAGTTCTCCAAAATGCTCATGCGAGTGAATACGCCCCGCCCTTCAGGCACCATGGCCAGGCCCTGTTGCACCCGAGTCCAAGGCCCTTGACCGCGCAAGGACTGCCCATGCAGGCGCACCTCGCCAGCCGTGGGGTTGAGCATGCCCGTGATGGCCTTCATGGTCGTGGTCTTGCCCGCGCCATTGGAGCCGATGAGCGAGACCCACTCCCCCTGACGCACATGTAAGGAGACCCCTTTGACGGCGTTGATGGCCCCATAAGCCACTTCAAGACCCTCGACTTCGAGCAGGATGGGCGCGCTCGTGCTCATGCGTGGGCTCCCGTACCCAAGTAAGCCTCAATGACGCGCGCGTCGCGTTGCACCTCCGTGGGAGTACCACGCGCGATGCAACGCCCGTAGTCGAGCACGCTCACCCGATCACACAGCCCCATCACCAGCTTCACATCGTGTTCGATGAGCAAGACCGTGCGCTGGTCTTGGCGGATTTTGTCGATGAGGGCGCGCAGTTGCACTTTTTCCGTGGCGTTCATGCCGGCGGCGGGTTCGTCCAACGCGATGAGCTGAGGATCGGTGGCCAGCGCTCGCGCGATTTCCAGACGGCGTTGATCGCCATAGCTCAAGGTGCGCGCTTTGTAATCGGCCAAATGGGCGATGCCCACGTAGTCGAGCAATTCGCGCGCGCGCTGGGCAATGGCGGCCTCTTCGGCCCGAAAAGCCGGAGTGCGCAAAATCGCGCCCAAGACGCCCGTGTGGGTGCGCACATGACGCCCGACCATGACGTTTTCCAGCGCCGACATTTCGGCAAACAGGCGGATGTTCTGGAAGGTGCGGGCGATGCCGGCTTGGGCAACCTTGTGCACGGCCGACGGGGTGTAGGGCTGGCCCGCCAGCAGGAAGCGTCCGCTGTCAGGGGTGTAGAGCCCGGTGATGACATTGAAAAACGTGGTCTTGCCCGCGCCGTTGGGGCCAATCAAACCATAGACCTCGCCGCGCGCGATCTGCATGTCAACCTCGGAGAGCGCCTGCAGACCGCCAAAACGTTTGGAAATACCAGAGACATCGAGCACCCAATCGGTCATCGCGTGGCTCCCGGTTCCAGCGCTTTGCCGTGCTCGGGCGCGGGCCACAAGCCGTGGGGGCGCCAGAGCATGACGCCAATCATGGCCAGGGCAATGAGCAATTGGCGCAGGATGGCCGCATCCAAACGCCCATCCGTGAGTTGTTGCAAGGGGCCCGCCACATAGCGCAGTACCTCGGGCAGGCCTGCGAGCAAGACAGCGCCCAGAATCACGCCGGGTAAATGCCCTAAGCCACCGAGCACCACCATGGCCACGATCATGATGGACTCCATGAGGCTGAAAGACTCGGGCGAAACAAAGCCTTGAAAACCCGCGAACACCACCCCGGAGAGGCCGCCAAAAGTCGCCCCCATGCCAAATGCCAGAAGCTTTAAATTGCGCGTGTTCAAGCCCATGGCCTTGGCGGCAATTTCATCTTCCCGAATGGCCATCCAGGCGCGCCCGATGCGCGAGGTCTCCAAGCGATAACACACCAACACACTGAGCAAGACCAAGGCCAGCAGCAGGTAGTAATACAGTGTCACGCCGGGTAGCTCGATCCAGCCGAGGTCGAGTTTTTTGGACAGTGGGTAATCGAAGACGCGTATGGCGTCGATGCTGCCAATGCCCTTAGGCCCATTGGTGATGTTGACGGGATGATCGAGGTTGTTAAGAAACACGCGGATGATTTCGCCAAAACCCAGCGTGACGATGGCCAGATAGTCGCCGCGCAATTTGAGCGTGGGCGCACCCAACAAAACCCCCACGAATCCCGCCAAAGCCGCTGCCAGCGGCAAAACCAACCAAAGGCTCATGTGAAGGCCATTGGGGAAGGTTTGCGCGACCCAAGGGAAGGTGTCCATGAGGTGGGGCGAGGCGAGCAAGCCAAAGACATATGCGCCCACCGCGAAAAATGCCACATAACCCAGATCGAGCAGCCCGGCGTAGCCCACGACGATGTTGAGACCCAAGGCCAGCATGACGTAGATGAGGGACATGTCGGCAATGCGCACCCAGGCGTTGCCAAACTGTTGCAACACCAGGGGCAGAACCAGCAAGAACACGGCCAGCAGGCCAGGGCGTTGGAAAAGCGGGAGGGTGCGCATGGTACTCATGCCCGATCCGCCACCCGCTCACCCAGCAAGCCCGAGGGACGTAGCGTGAGCATGATGATCAACACAATGAAGGCCAGAATATCGGTGTAATGACTGCCGAGCACGCCACCGGTGAGTTCACCCAAATAGCCTGAGCCAATGGATTCGATCAACCCGAGCAACAAGCCTCCCACCACGGCACCGGGCAAGTTGCCAATGCCCCCGAAGACGGCTGCGGTGAACGCTTTGAGACCGGGGAGGAAGCCCATGGCGTGGTGTGCCGTGCCATAGTTGGCCGCCCACATGACACCGGCGATGGCGGCCAAAACCGCGCCAATGATGAAGGTGGCGGAAATCACCCGATCGGGCTTAACCCCCATGAGGCTCGCCACGCGCGGGTTCTCCGCCGTGGCCCGCATGGCGCGCCCCAAACGCGTGGCGTTGACCAGCCAAGAAAGCACGGCCAACGCGATGGCCGTGATCACCAGGATCAGCACCTGAATGGGGGTGATCACGGCCGGGCCGATTTCAATGGGGATGGAGGGCAGGAGCGGCGGAAACGGTTTGTAATTGGGCTTCCAAATGATCATGGCCAGCGTCTGCAACAAGATCGACATGCCAATGGCGGTGATGAGCGGGGCAAGCTTGGGGGCGTTGCGCAAAGGTCGATAGGCGATTTTTTCAATCACAAAGTTGAGCGCGGCAGCCGCCACACAAGCCACCACCATCGACAGTAAAAGAATGAGCCAAGCCGGCGCTCCGGGCCAGGCCGCTTGCAAAAAGCCAATCGTGGTCCAACTCACCAGAGCCCCGACCATGAGGACCTCGCCGTGAGCGAAGTTGATGAGGTTGATGATGCCATACACCATGGTGTAGCCCAAGGCCACAAGGGCGTACATGCTGCCGAGCACGAGCCCATTGATGATTTGTTGCAGCAGGATGTCCATGGTCAGGATCGGGCTTGTTCGTTTTTCTCGCGCAGCAAGCGCAGCTTTTCGGCAATTTTGATTTCCAAGCCCCGCTCCACGGGCTGGTAGAAGCCCGGATTTTGCACATTTTCCGGGAAATAGTTTTCCCCGGCCGCAAAACCATCGGGCTCATCGTGTGCATACCGATAACCCTTGCCGTAATCGAGGTCTTTCATCAGCCGAGTCGGCGCGTTGCGCAAGTGCATGGGCACGGGGCGAGTGCCGTCGTTGCGCACAAACGCGCGGGCCTGGTTGTACGCCTGATAGACGGCATTCGATTTGGGGGCGATGGCCAGATAAACCACACATTGCGCCAGGGTTAATTCCCCCTCCGGACTGCCCAAGCGCTCGTACACCTCGGCAGCATCGAGGGCGAGGCGCAGCGCGCGGGGGTCTGCCAGGCCAATGTCTTCGCTGGCCATGCGGATCAAACGCCGCGCGAGGTAACGGGGCTCGACACCCCCATCGAGCATGCGAACAAGCCAATACAAGGCAGCGTCTGGATCCGAACCCCGCACCGACTTGTGCAAGGCGCTGATGGTGTCGTAGAACTGCTCGCCCCCTTTGTCATAGCGGCGCAGACGCTCGCCCAGGACCTTTTGGAGCCAAGCCTCATCCACGACGTCGCGCTTTTCGCGCGCGGCTGCCACGCCCAGGGTCTCCAAGGTGTTGAGCAGTCGCCGCGCATCCCCATCGGCGTAGCTCACCACCCGCTGGAGAGCCTCTGGGCTGAACTCGGGCACCGCTTGTAAGGCTTGGGCACGCGAGACGAGTTCGCGCAGATCATCCTCGTTCAGGGGTTGCAGCACATACACCGCGGCGCGCGAAAGCAAGGCCGAGTTCACCTCAAAAGAGGGGTTTTCAGTGGTCGCCCCAATGAAGGTGAACAAACCACTCTCCACATGGGGCAAAAAGGCGTCCTGTTGGCTTTTGTTGAATCGGTGCACTTCGTCCACGAAGACCAAGGTGCGCTGGGCTTGCAGACCCTCGCGGGCCGCCTCGGCGCGCTCCACCGCTTCGCGGATTTCTTTGACGCCGCCGAGCACCGCACTCATGGCGATGAATTGGGCATCGAAAGCATCGGCCATGAGTCGCGCAATGGTCGTCTTGCCCACACCGGGGGGCCCCCAAAGAATGCAACTGTGCGGCTGACCCGATTCAAAGGCAATGCGCAAAGCCATCCCCTCGCCCAAGATCTGTCGCTGCCCGATCACCTCCGCAAGGCGGCGTGGACGCAGACGTTCGGCCAGAGGAGGCAAGGTGGACATGGATGGGGCCTATAGATGGTCGATGGAGTGGATTGTGACCTTAAATATTTGTTTGTTGTGAGTGTTTTAGAATTCATATATCATAAATAATATAATTTTTATAGTACAATTTTGGCGATTTTCTGTTCGCCCCTGCTGTACGTGCCAACGGCGGGAGGCGTTAGGTTGCTTTGCGGGCGCCCTGGGGGTGCTCTGAGGTGGCCTTCTGAGGGAGTGGCCCATGGAAACCTGCCTGTATGTCGACGGAATCAACCTGTATCAGTCCCTGCTCAAAGGGACCCCGTATAAATGGCTGGATGTGCTCGCCCTCTTTGAGCATCAGGTGCTGCGCACCGTGACGCCCGATGCCAAAGTGGTGTGCCTGAAGTATTTCACCGCGCCCGTTTTGGCTTCGTATTCTCGCCACGGCAAAGAGGCTGACTTGGCGCAGTCGACCTATTTGCGGGCCCTGCGCACCTCTGGGGCCGGGCGCGTCGAGATCATCGAAGGCTTTCACTTGTTTGAGCAAACCGCGACCCCGCGCTGGATCGAGGGTGTCCCACCGCACCGGGATCACATGGTGCAGGTCTGGCGACTCAAGGAGAAACAAACCGCCGTACAAATGGCGATGCACCTCTACCGCGACGCGGTTCGAGGCCGTTACGCGCAACAGGTGATTTGCAGCGGCGATGCGGACTTGGAGCCCTGCTTGGCTTTTTTGCGCGCCGACGCACCGTCGATTCGCTTGGGGTTGGTGACTCCCCTGCGCCTCGAATCCCAACAGGCTTCAATGGCCAACACGCGTTTAGCGCCCTACGCCAACTGGGTTCGCCAGTCCATCAGCCGAGATGAATTGGCGGCCGCGCAATTTGCCGACCCCATCCTCGGGGGCAAGAATCCTCTGAACAAGCCGGCCCATTGGTAAGCCCTGTCGCGGCTGGGCAGGGCTTGGCGGGAGATCAGCGTGTGACTTCCACGCCCTTGGGCGGGACAAACACAAAGGTCTCCCGCGCCAAGCCCGCGGGGTTGAGCTCGAAGCGCTCAAAGCGAATTTGCGAACGCTGACCGAAACTGTCGGTGGTGTCGATCTCCACCAACTCCACAAGTCCGCCTTCGCCACGCAGCCCCAAGCGCACCGATTGCAAGCCACTTTCCGTGGCACGGGGCGTGGCACGGACCCATCGCACCCCATCGGCCGTGGGTTCGGCACGCAACTCGAAGCGCTGCTGCAAGTCCGACAAATTGCGCGCACTGGCAAGAATGCCCGCAGGGGTCTGCGCCAGCAGAGGACCTTGGGGACGGGCGCTGACCTGCTCGAGATCCGCGTCGTAGAACCACAGGGTTTTGCCATCGGCGACGATGACTTGCACGAAAGGCTTGCGGTACTCGAAGCGGAAACGGTCTGGACGCTGAAAGCTGAATTGCCCTTGGCTGATTTTTTGCTTGGGTGCCTGATCCCCTTTGGGGGGTTGGGTCACGGTTTGCGTGAACTCGGCGCGCCCGCTCTGGGCTTGCTGCAAAAAGGCCGCAAGGCTTTGCAAGGCGTCGGCCTGGGCCCAAGCCGAACCCCAAAGACAAACGCTCAAGAGGAACCCGAACCACAGACCTCGAGGACGTTGAACGCTCACGCCTCCTCCCGCTTGGGCACCAATATCTCACGTTGCCCCTGGCCGTTCATGGCGCTGACCAAGCCGGCCTTCTCCATGTCCTCCACCAAACGGGCGGCGCGGTTGTAGCCAATTTTCAAGTGCCGTTGCACCAAGGAGATACTGGCCTTGCGGTTCTTAAGCACGACCTCCACCGCTTGGTCGTACATGGGGTCTTTCTCGCCAGCGGTTTCGCCAAACAAATCGGGGCCCATGCCGGCGCCACCCTCGGCCTCCACCGTACCCCCCTCGAGCACCCCTTCGATGTAGTTGGGCTCGCCTTGGCTCTTGAGGTAGGTCACTACCCGGTGCACTTCCTCATCGCTCACAAACGCGCCGTGCACCCGGGTGGGCAAGCCTGTGCCCGAGGGCAGATAAAGCATGTCGCCCATGCCCAGCAAGGCTTCAGCGCCCATTTGGTCCAGAATGGTGCGGCTGTCGATCTTGCTGCTGACTTGGAACGCGATGCGCGTGGGAATATTGGCCTTGATCAGGCCTGTGATGACGTCCACACTCGGGCGCTGGGTGGCCAAAATGAGGTGAATGCCTGCGGCGCGGGCTTTCTGCGCCAAGCGGGCGATGAGCTCCTCAATCTTCTTGCCCACCACCATCATCAAATCGGCCAGTTCATCAATGACCACCACGATGTGGGGCAAGCGCTCGAGCGGCTCCGGCTGCTCTGGTGTGAGGCTAAAGGGGTTGTAGATGAACTCCTCGCGAGCGGTCGCTTCGTCAATTTTGACGTTGTAGCCCGCAAGGTTGCGTACCCCGAGCTTGCTCATGAGTTTGTAGCGCTTCTCCATTTCAGCCACGCACCAATTGAGGCCATGCGCGGCCTGACGCATGTCGGTCACGACGGGGGCGAGCAAGTGGGGAATGCCTTCGTAGACCGACATCTCCAACATCTTGGGGTCAATCATGAGCAAGCGCACGTCGCGCGGCTCGGCCTTGTAGAGCAGGGAGAGAATCATGGCATTGATCCCCACCGACTTGCCCGAGCCGGTTGTTCCCGCCACCAACACGTGCGGCATGCGCGCCAGGTCCGCCACCACGGGGTTACCCACGATGTCTTTGCCCAAGCCGATGGTGAGTAGCGATTTGGCCTCGTTGTAGGCCTCCGAGCCCAAAATTTCCGACAGGCGGATGGACTGCCGCTTGGCGTTGGGCAACTCGAGCGCCATGTAGTTCTTGCCCGGAATGGTCTCGACCACGCGAATCGAGACGAGTGAGAGTGAACGGGCCAGGTCTTTGGCCAGGTTGACCACCTGGGAACCTTTCACGCCCGTGGCGGGCTCGATTTCATAGCGCGTGATCACCGGCCCCGGCGAAGCGGCCACCACGCGCACCTCGACGCCGAAGTCGCGGAGCTTTTTCTCGATCAAGCGGCTGGTCATGTCCAAGGTCTCGGCCGAGACGGAGTCTTGTCGGCCGGGCGGCGCATCGAGCAAATCGACCTGCGGCAGGGTGGTGTCGGCCATTTCTTGGAACAAGGGCTTTTGCCGTTCTTTGGCCACGCGTTTGCTAGGGGGGACTTCCACCACCTCAGGCTCGATGACCACGGGCACGGGATGATGAACCTCAATTTCAACCCGCTCTTCCTGCACCACCTCTTCGCGCTCGCGCGCGGCCGCGAGGCCCATGGCCTCGTCTTCGGCGCGTTCGCGACGCTCGCGCCAAGCAGTGATGGCGCCGTCAATCAGCCCCCCCAGCGCCTCGGCCAAACCCGCCCAAGAGAAGCGAAACACCCAAGAGAGCCCCACCACCCCAAACGCAATGAACACCAAGCCCGAGCCATTAAAGCCGAGCCACTGCATGCTCGTCGGTCCGATGAGAAAGCCCAGCACACCGCCGCTGTGGTGCCCCGGCAGCTGCGCCTCAAAGCGATACAGGCGCGTCCATTCAAGCCCGGCGCTGGAGACCATGAGCAACACCATGCCCGCCCAAAAGGCAAAACGGCTCTGACGCCAGCCTGCAGGCTCGGCGGGCGGGGTGTCTTCCTCCCGCAAGCGCTGCACCAATGCCGCCACCCAAGTCACCAAGCCCGCCGCGTAAGCCCACCAAACCGAGTAACCCAAGAGGAAGTAGCTGAGGTCCCCCATGAGGGCGCCCAAACGCCCCCCAAAATTGCGCACGCCCAGCCCATCGCCAGAGGTGGTCCAGGCGGGGTCAAGGGGATGGTGGGTGAGCAGCGCCAAGCCCCAAAACAACAAACCCACAAAACCCACCGTCAGACCGATTTCTTGGGCAAAGCGTCGCCAGCCGGTAGGGCGCGAATCTTCGCCCCGACGGGCGTCTTGCGAGAGCGTGTGCAGCGAATAAGTCATGCCGGGCAGTCTGGGCCAGCCACCCCTTCAACAAGGCGGCTATCCCGAAGTTCATACAATCAAGGCTCTGATTGTCCCTTGATTTTCCCCTCCCGCCTCATGTCTACCCCCCAACACGCCAAAGTCCTGATTCTGGGTTCCGGCCCCGCCGGCTACACCGCCGCCGTCTACGCCGCCCGCGCCAACCTCGCCCCTATGCTCATCACGGGCATGGCCCAGGGCGGCCAATTGATGACCACCACCGATGTGGACAACTGGCCGGCCGATGCCAATGGCGTTCAAGGCCCCGACCTCATGCAGCGCTTTCTCGCCCATGCCGAGCGCTTCAATACCCAAATCGTGTTTGACCATATCCACACCGTCGAGTTGGCGCAGCGCCCGTTCACGCTCAAGGGCGACTCGGGCACTTACACCTGCGACAGCTTGATCATCTCCACCGGTGCCTCGGCCAAGTACTTGGGCTTGCCCTCGGAAGAGGCCTTCATGGGGCGCGGGGTGTCGGGTTGCGCCACCTGTGACGGATTTTTTTACCGGGAGCAGCCCGTATGCGTGGTGGGCGGCGGGAACACCGCCGTCGAAGAAGCCCTCTACCTCTCCAACATCGCCAGCGTGGTTCACCTCATTCACCGACGCGACAAATTCAAGGCCGAGGCCATCATGGTCGACAAGCTCATGGACAAGGTCAAACAGGGCAAGATCGTCTTGCACACCCACCGGGTGCTTGATGAGGTGTTGGGCGACGCCTCGGGCGTGACCGGCGTGCGCTTGCGCAGCACGCAAGACGAGTCCACCGAAGATCTGGCCTTGCAGGGTTGCTTTATCGCGATTGGCCATCACCCGAACACCGATATCTTTCAAGGCCAGTTGGAGATGAAAGACGGCTACATCATCACCCGCGGGGGAAACCAGGGCTTTGCCACCCAAACCTCGGTCCCGGGCGTCTTCGCCGCTGGGGACGTGCAGGACCATGTCTACCGCCAGGCCATCACCAGCGCAGGAACCGGCTGCATGGCCGCCCTCGATGCCCAACGCTTCTTGGAGCAGCTGGAGGGCTGAGTCAAAATAGGCTACAATCGTCGTCTTTGCCCAAATTCCTCCGCTTTTGCGAGCGGTGCAGGTGCGTGGGTATTAAAGGGGTTACCGCCACCCTTTCTGGCGAGGTGAGGCGCCCACGACAGTGGCCGCCGTTTGAAAAATGGGAGTGTCCTCATGGCACGCGTATGTGAAGTTACGGGCAAGGGCCCGATGGTGGGCAACAATGTGTCCCACGCCAACAACAAAACCAAGCGCCGTTTCCTGCCCAACCTGCAGTACCGCCGCTTCTGGGTGGAGAGCGAAAACCGCTGGGTGCGTCTGCGCGTTTCAAGCGCTGCGCTGCGCCTGATTGACAAAAACGGCATTGACGCCGTGCTCGCCGACATGCGCGCACGCGGCCAGGCCTGATTCTTTGAAAGGATACGACCATGGCTTCCAAAGGCGCCCGTGAAAAAATCAAGCTCGAATCGACTGCTGGCACCGGTCACTTCTACACCACGAGCAAAAACAAGAAAACCATGCCCGAGAAAATGTCGATCATGAAGTTCGACCCCAAGGCTCGCAAGCATGTGGAATACAAGGAAACCAAGCTGAAGTGATTCAGCGGGTGGACTGTCCCCCCCCAACAAAAAAGCCTGGCGTTTGCCAGGCTTTTTTCATGGGTCATGCCACCCTTGAGGGCTTGGCATCAAGGTCCAAGCCCATCGCGGTGCGCTCAGGCGCGAACCGCGCGCAAATGCTGGGAGAAGTCCCGCAAGGCCGCGATGCCGCTGTCCTCGGCACGCTTGCACCAGGCCTGTAGATCTTGCGCGAGTTGTGCCCGGTTGTGCGAGGTGTTGAGCCAGATCTGGCGCAGCTCTTCGCGCATGCGCACCATGGTGTCGGTGGTGGGCAACAAGGCGCGAGCCTGATCAAGCTGGGCTTGCACGCTTTGCGGGACTTTCTCGTTGTCACGGTGCATCCAGCGCCGGGCCGCGGCGGCCACAGCATCGGCCGGGGCGCTCTTGACGCTGGCGAGCTCTTGACGCACGGTCGCGCGCAATTCCCGCGCGTAATTGGCCATGACTTCGTAACGGTTGGCGATCACAGCCTCCAGCGTTTTCTCGTCGGCCACGGGCTTGATGATGCCATAGGCCATCCGCGGCGGCGTCTTTTTGGGGGTGGCCAAACCCACCATTTCGAGCAGTCGAATGTAGAGCCAACCAATGTCGAACTCGTAGGCTTTGACGGAGAGCTTGGCCGAGGTGGGGTAGGTGTGGTGGTTGTTGTGCAGCTCTTCACCGCCAATGAGAATTCCCCAAGGCACCAGGTTGGTACTGGCGTCGGTGGCTTCAAAATTGCGATAGCCCCAGTAGTGCCCAGCCCCGTTGATGATGCCCGCAGCCGTCACGGGAATCCAGGCCATTTGAACCGCCCAAACGGTCAGTCCCAAGGCGCCGAACAAGGCGAGGTCAATGATGAGCATGAGCGCCACGCCTTGCCAAGAGTAGCGGGTGTAGAGGTTGCGCTCGATCCAGTCATTCGGCGTGCCGTGGCCGTACCGCGAGAGGGTGTCTTCATTTTTCGCTTCCGCACGGTAGAGTTCCGCGCCCTTGAGGAGCACGTTACGGATGCCGTACACATAAGGCGAATGCGGATCATCAGCTTGCTCGCATTTCGCGTGGTGCTTGCGGTGAATGGCGGTCCATTCCTTAGTCACCATGCCAGTGGTGAGCCAGAGCCAAAAACGGAAGAAATGCGCCGGAATCGGGTGCAGATCCAGAGACCGATGCGCGGAGTGACGATGCAGGTAAATCGTGACGCTGGCAATGGTGATGTGGGTGAGAACCAAAGCCGCCAAAAAGACCTGCCAGCCACTCCACCCCAGCAATCCGTCGCTCAGCCAAGTCAAGAGGGCGTCGACGACGGCATTGTCAAAACCAAACATGCGCATTCCTTGTGTTGTGAGGTTACGGGCATTTTACGCCGCCACCCACGCCGCCGCAAAGAAACCATCGGTGCCATGGCTATGGGGCCACAGGCGCAAATACTGACCATCTGTGGTAGACAAACTGGCTGCCTCCGGCACCTGTAGGGCTTCCAGCCGCTCGCGCACGGAGAGGGGCTTGAACTGCGGCATTTCCGCGCCAAAGGCCTGGGCAATGGCCTCATTCTCCGCAGGCAAGAGGCTGCAGGTGGCATAGACCAGTCGCCCACCGGGTTTGAGCAAACGCGCGGCGCTGCGCAGAATGGCCAGTTGAAGCTCGGCCAACTCGGCCACATCCTTGGGCGTCTGACGCCACTTCAGGTCAGGGTTGCGGCGCAGGGTGCCCAGGCCAGAGCACGGGGCATCCACCAGCACACGGTCAATCTTGCCCGCCAGGCGCTTGATGCGCTCATCGCGTTCGTGGGCGATGGCAGCAGGATGGACGTTGGAGAGGCCACTGCGCGCGAGGCGAGGCTTGAAGGCGTCCAAGCGGTGGGCGGAGGTATCAAAAGCATACAAACGCCCCGTGTTGCGCATGGCCGCGCCGATGGCCAAGGTTTTCCCGCCGGCGCCCGCGCAAAAATCCACCACCATCTCTCCGCGCCGGGCTTCGAGCAAGAGCGCCAGCAGCTGCGAGCCTTCGTCTTGCACCTCCACCGCGCCCCGGGTAAACACCTCGAGTTTTTGCAGTGCAGGCTTGCCGGCCAAGCGCAGCCCCCATGGGGAGTAAGGGGTGGGGGTCGCCGCGACACCCGCCGCCCGAAGTTCGGCCAACACCTCTTGGGGTTTGTGTTGCAGCAGGTTGACGCGCAAGTCCAGCGGCGCGGGGGCGTTGAGCGACTCGGCCAGGGCCCAAAACGCGTCGCCCACCTGGGCTTTCAAGGGCTCGACCAGCCAATCGGGGAGGTTGTGCCGGTGGCGCTCCAAACCCTCGGCGAGGGGGGCGGCCAAGCTCGCGTCGAGCCAGGCCACTTCGGCTTCGCTCAGGCCCGCCTTCAAAAAAGAAAGGGGATCACCCGCACCCGTGGGGCTTTGAGTGCGCAGGTATTCGGCCATGCCCAGTATGGCCATGCGCCGGGGCTGAGGACCACTGCCGTTGCGCGCCAAAGCCTCGAAACGCAGCTTATAGCGGAGCACCTGATAGGCTGTCTCTGCCAACGTGGCGCGCTCGCGCTGTCCGAAAGGGTTGGGTTTGCGGGCCTCGCGAAAAAATCGCGAGACCACGCTGTCGGCGGGATGTTGTAGGCGCAACACCAACTCCACCAGCTGGGCGCTGGCGTCAATCAAGGCTTTAGGGTGCATGCCAACTCAGGCGAAGACGCCCGCCGTCTCCTGCATACGCTCAGCCACCTCACCCAGGTGATGCAGGGTGTCGCCAAAGCTCATTTCGAGTTGGGTGAGGCGCTTGAAGTAGTGGCTGATGATGTATTCGTCCGTCACGCCAATACCGCCGTGCAACTGCACGGCCTGCTGCCCCACGTAGCGCATGGACTGACCTAACTGCACCTTGGCGCGGCTGATGGCTTGGCGCCGCTCGGCTTCGGATGCCTGCAGCTTGAGGGTGGCGTAGTAACTCATGGAGCGTGCCAACTCAAGTTGCATTTTCATGTCGGCGAGGCGGTGGCGCAGGGCCTGAAAGTTGGCAATCGTCACGCCAAATTGCTTGCGCGTGTTGAGGTACTCGGCGGTGATGGCCACGCAGCGGTCCATGAGGCCCACCGCCTCAGCACAGGCGAGCGCGATGCCAATGTCCACCGCTTGACGCAGCACCAAATCGCCCTCGCGCGTGATGAGCTGCGCGGGCGTGTTGGCCAGCGGCAACTCGCCCGCGCGGGCACCGTCTTGTGTGACGTACGAACGGGCGACAGCCACGTCCTTCGCGCTGACCCAAAAGAGCGCCATGCGGGCCTCCAGAACGGCCGGCACGATCCAAGCCTGGGCGCGATCACCGCCGGGCACGACGCTTTTGTGGCCGGTGAGCAGGTAGTGGTCACCTTGGGCTTTGGCCTGGGTGGCGCACTGGGCGAGGTTGTAGCGTGCGCGTGGCTCCTGATGGGCGAGCACAGGCAAAAGCTCGCCCGCCGCGATGGCGGGCAAGCACGCAGCTTGCAAGGCCTCGGGGGCGTGCTGAGCCAGCACAGCGCTGCACAGCAGCGTTTGCGCGAGCGGCTCCATCACGAGGCTACGACCCAGGGATTCTTGCACCACCATGCCCTCGACAGGCCCCATGCCCATGCCACCGTGGGCCTCGGGGACGTAAAGGGCGGTGAGGCCGAGTTCGGCGAGTTCGGCGTAGGCCTCGGGGGAGAAACCTCCCGCGGCCACAATGCCGCGCCGACGCTCGAAGGTATAGGCTTTTTCGGCCCAGCGCGTGCAGGCATCGCGAAGTTGCTCTTGGTCGTCTGAAAAATTGAAGTCCATGATGCGTTCCTTGGGTTCAGCCCAGCAGAAATTGGGAGACGATGTTGCGCTGCACTTCGTTGGAGCCCCCGTAAATGGTGGTCTTGCGGTAGTTGAAGTAGGTGGCGGCAAGCGGGGCGCTGGTGGCCAAGGCACCTGGCCAAAGTCCCTTGAGGGATTGATCCCCCTGCCACCCCGCCTCCATGGCCTCTTCGATGAAGGGCAAGCTCGCCGGTCCTGCGGCGAGCATCATGAGCTCGGTGTAGCGCTGCTGAATCTCGCTGCCGCGGATTTTGAGCAAACCCGCGATGTCGAGCGGATTTTTACCCGAAGCCTCGGCGCTGAGCACGCGCAAGACCATCATCTCCAGCGCCACGACGTCAACTTCGAGGCGAGCGATTTCGTCGCGGAAGCGCCAATCGTCGTAGACCCCTTCGCTGCGGGCGATTCGCTTGAGTCGCTCTAACTCGCGCTTGGCGCGATTGACGTCGGCAATGTTGGTGCGCTCGTGGGCGAGCAGGAACTTGGCGTAATCCCAGCCTTTGTTTTCCTCCCCAATGCGGTTTTCAACGGGTACTTTGACGTTGTCAAACCAGACCTCGTTGACTTCCACGCTGCCGTCGAGCAGCTTGATGGGTCGCACACTCACGCCGGGCGACTTCATGTCAATGAGCAAGAAGGAGATGCCGGTTTGTGGCTTGCCCTCGGTGCTGGTGCGCACGAGGCAGAAAATCCATTCGCCATACTGTCCGAGGGTGGTCCAGGTTTTCTGGCCATTGACGATGTAATGATCGCCCTGCAATTCAGCCCGGGTTTTGAGCGATGCGAGGTCTGAGCCCGAGCCCGGTTCGCTATAGCCCTGGCTCCACCACACCTCCCCACTGGCAATGCCAGGCAAGAAACGCTGGTGTTGCTCGGCGTTGCCAAAGGCCATGATGACCGGGGCGACCATGACGGGGCCAAACGGCACGATGCGGGGCGCGCCCGCAAGGGCGCACTCTTCTTCAAACAGGTGCTTTTGGACGGCCGACCAACCCGGACCGCCAAAGGCCTTGGGCCAGGCGTAGCCAAGCCAGCCCTTTTGGCCCAAGATGCGGGCCCAGCGCTGCATGTCCTCGCGGCTCAAGTTCTGGGCGTTATGGACCTTTTGGGCCAGATCTTTCGGTAAGTTGTCGCGGACCCAGGCGCGAATGTCCTGGCGGAATTGCTCTTCTGCAGGCGTGAATGCCAAATCCATGGCTTGCTCTCCCCGTGGTGTTTGCAGGAATGATAATGCGAACATGAAATCCTTGGTGATCCTGATATCAGGTGGGGGCTCTAACATGGCCGCCATCGTGCGTGCCGCCCAAGCGCGGGACTGGGCGGGGCGCTGGGGGGCGAAGGTCACGGCCGTGATCAGCAACCGCCCCGAGGCCGCAGGTTTGACCTTTGCCCGCGAACAAGGCCTGGCCACTGCGGTGGTGGACCACCGCGACTTCGCCCACGCCAGCCAGCCCCGGGAGGCCTTTGACGCCGCCTTGCACGCCGAAATCGAGCGCCATGCGCCCGATCTACTCATTCTGGCGGGCTTCATGCGCATTTTGACCCCCGGCTTTGTGGCGCACTACGCGGGGCGCTTGCTCAACATCCACCCGTCCCTGCTACCGGCATTTCCGGGCTTACACACCCACGCCCGCGCCATCGCGGCGGGCTGCCGGTTTGCCGGTGCCACGGTGCACGAGGTGACGGCCGAACTCGACCACGGTCCCATCCTGGCGCAAGCAGTGGTTCCGGTGCTCCCGCAGGACACCGAAGCGCAGCTGGCGGCGCGGGTGTTGACGCAGGAGCACCGTATTTATCCTGAGGCGATCGAGGCCTGGCTGCAGCGGCACACGCCGCAGCCTTGACCCTGCCGTCAGAGGCGCTGCGCGCCTGGGCTCGGCTCAGGCCACCAAGCGGGAGTGGCGTGGCACATGGGCCAGGAGGTATTCCATCTGGTCGGCCAAGATGCGGCGGTTGCGCAAAATGAAGTCTTCCCACAAGCTTGGCACATACGGGGCGTAGCACAGGGGCATGCGGGCCTGCTCCGGGGTACGGTTGCCTTTGCGGTGGTTGCAGGAGCGACAGGCCGTGACCACATTCATCCAGTGGTCGGAGCCATTTTGGCCATAGGGGATGATGTGCTCGCGGGTGAGGTCGTGCTCGTGGAATTGGTCGCCGCAATACGCGCAGACGTTGCGGTCGCGGGCGAAGAGTTTGGTGTTGGTGAGGCTTGGGCGGAGGTCAAACGGATTGATGCTGGGGACGCCACGGGTGCCAATGATGCTGTTGATGGCGATGACCGACTGTCGCCCCGTGCGGGCATTGATGCCGCCGTGGAAAACGGCCACCTCGACGCCGGCTTCCCAGCGCACTTCATCCGCCGCGTAATGCAAAACTGCCTCTTCGAGCGAGATCCAGGACTGGGGCAAGCCCTGGGCCGAGAGCTTCAAGACCTTCACCACAACCTCCTTCTGGCCTCGGGCCGGAAACAAATCGCCATCGTGCTGTCTGTCAATCAGTGACAATATAACGGTTTTTTGTGGCTTTTTTTGCTGACGCACATCGGATTCTCATGAAGGTTTTTCGCGGACTCCACCATCCCGAGCGGGCTGCGGCTTGCGCGCTGACGATCGGTAACTTCGACGGGGTTCACCGCGGCCATCAGGCCATGATCGCCTTGTTGCGCGAGGAGGCCCGCCAGCGGGGCCTGCCCAGCTGCGCCCTGACGTTTGAGCCCCACCCGCGCGATTTCTTTGCGGCGAGCACCCAACAGCCCGAGCGCGAGCCTGCGCGCATTGCCACGCTGCGCGACAAGCTGCGCGCGCTCGCGGCCTGCGGACTTGACCAATGCGTGGTGCTGCCGTTTAACGCCGCCTTGGCGGCGCAAGAGGCCAGCACCTTCGTGCAACAAGTGTTGGTGCAGGGCCTGGGCGCCCGCTATGTGCTGGTCGGGGACGACTTTCGCTTTGGCGCGCGTCGCGGGGGCGACTACCCCATGCTCGACCAACTGGGTCAGCAGCAGGGCTTTGATGTAGCCCGCATGAACAGTTACGAAGTCCATGGGCTGCGCGTTTCCAGTTCGGCCGTGCGCGAGGCGCTCGGGCGCGGCGCGATGGACGACGTGGCAGCCCTGCTAGGCCGCCCCTATCACATCAGTGGGCACGTGGTGCACGGCCGCAAGCTCGGGCGCGCCTTGGGCGCGAGCGCGCCGGGCCAAAACGACGGGTTTCGGACCTTGAATTTGCGCTTCTCTCACTGGAAACCAGCCGCCAGCGGTATTTTTGTGGTGGAGGTGCATGGTTTGGGTCCAGAAGCCTTGCCTGGGGTGGCGAATTTGGGCATTCGACCCTCGCTTGACCCCCATGATGTCAACGGCGGTCGGGTGTTGCTCGAGACCCATGTGCTCGATTGGCCTCAGGCGCTGGGCGCGGAGGGGGGCTACGGTAAAATCATCCGGGTGGATCTGCTGCACAAACTCCATGATGAACTGCGCTACGACGGCCTCGATGCGCTGACGGCGGGCATCGCCCGCGATTGCGAAGCCGCGCGGGCCTGGTTTGCGTCACGCCATGGCGAGACCCGGCGGCAAACCACGCGCGACCGAATTTGAAGCGGCGGGATCGCCGCACAGACGCCCTCTGTGCCCGCCTTGACCCTCTGGGTCACCCCTTGAAGAATGCGCAAGCCCCCCGTGGCCGCTCCTGAAGAATCACACCATGTCTGAAAAAGCTCCCGAGACCCGTTCAACCTTGAACCTGCCCGACACGCCCTTTCCCATGCGGGGCGATTTGCCCAAGCGCGAGCCCGCCTGGGTCGAGGCCTGGAACCAAGAAGGCCTCTACAAAAAGCTGCGCGTGGCACGCCGCGGCGCACCCCTGTTTGTGTTGCACGATGGCCCGCCCTACGCCAATGGCAAGCTGCACATTGGCCACGCCCTCAACAAGGTGCTCAAGGACATGATCGTCAAGAGCCGCCAACTCGGTGGTTTTGACGCGCAATACATTCCGGGCTGGGATTGCCACGGCTTGCCCATCGAGAACGCCATTGAAAAAACCCATGGCCGCCAACTCAGCCGCGATGACATGCAGGCCAAGAGCCGGGCTTACGCGAGCGAGCAAATCGCGCAACAACGCGAGGACTTTCAGCGCTTGGGGGTGCTTGGCGATTGGGATCGCCCCTACCGCACCATGGACCCGGCCAACGAAGCGGGGCAGATTCGCGCCTTCAAACGCGTGATCGAGCGCGGCTTTGTCTACCGAGGTCTCAAACCGGTTTACTGGTGTTTTGATTGCGGCTCCTCCCTGGCCGAATTTGAGATTGAGTACGCGGACAAAAAAAGCGACACCTTGGATGTCGCCTTCCGTTGTGCCGAGCCCGAAAAACTGGCGGCGGCGTTTGGCTTGGCGTCACTGAACAAGCCCGCCTACGCCGTCATCTGGACCACCACCGCGTGGACCATTCCCGCCAACCAAGCGCTCAACGCACACCCCGCCATCACCTATGCCTTGGTTGACACCGAGCGGGGCTTGATGCTGTGCGCGGCCTCGCTGGTGGAGAAATGCCTTGCGCGCTGGAACCTCACGGGCGAAGTCGTGGCCACAGCCCCGGGGGCAGCGCTTGAGCTTATCGCCTTTGACCACCCCCTGCGGGATGTCGATGCGGGATACAACCGCAGCGCGCCGATGTACTTGGCCGAGTATGTGGGCGAGGGCGATGGCACGGGCGTGGTGCACTCCGCACCGGCCTATGGTTTGGATGACTTTCAATCCTGTGTCGCCCACGGCCTGCGCTACGAGGACATTCTCAACCCCGTCCAGGGCCAAGGCGTGTACGCCGCCGATTTCCCGCTCTTTGGCGGCCAACACATTTGGAAGGCCGTTCCCGCCGTGCTCGAAGCCCTGCGCGGCGCGGACCGCTTGATGGCCACCCACCCCATCACGCACAGCTACCCGCATTGCTGGCGCCACAAGACCCCTGTGATCTATCGCGCGGCCGCGCAGTGGTTCATCCGCATGGACGAGGGCGAAGGGGTGTTCACGCGCGACAAGGCGCCCAAAACCTTGCGCCAACTCGCCCTCGATGCCATCGAACAAACCGCGTTTTACCCCGAGAACGGCAAAGCGCGTCTGCGCGACATGATTGCCAACCGGCCTGATTGGTGCATTTCGCGCCAACGCTCCTGGGGCGTGCCCGTGCCGTTTTTCCTGCACAAGGATTCGGGTGAACTGCATCCCCGCACGATGGAAATTCTGGACCAGGCCGCTGACATCGTGGCCCAAGGCGGCATCGAGGCTTGGAGCCGCGTGACGGCCGAGGACATCTTGGGTCCGACCGACGCGCCCTACTACACCAAGAGCACCGACATTTTGGAAGTCTGGTTCGACTCCGGCTCCACGTTCTGGCACGTCTTGCGGGGCAGCCACGCCCAGGCCTATGACCGCCCGCCCTATCACGAGGCGGGCCCAGAGGCCGACCTCTACCTCGAAGGGCATGACCAACACCGAGGCTGGTTCCACAGCTCACTACTGTTGGGCTGCGCGCTCTATGACCGAGCCCCTTACCGGGGCTTGCTCACCCACGGGTTTGCCACCGATGGCCAAGGCCGCAAGATGAGTAAATCGCTTGGCAACACCGTCGAGCCGCAGGCCGTGATTCAGAAACTGGGGGCCGAGATCGTGCGCCTGTGGGTGGCCTCGACCGATTACTCCGGTGACCTCAATATTGACGACAAGATCCTCGCCCGCGTGGTCGATGCGTATCGCCGCATCCGCAACACCTTGCGCTTCTTGCTCGCCAACATCAGCGACTTCGACCTCGCGCGCGATGGCGTGCCGCTGGCCGAACTCTTTGAAATTGACCGCTACGCCCTCTCCCGGGCCGCGAGCTTGCAAGCCGAAATCCTCGCCCACTATGAGGTGTATGAATTCCACCCTGTGGTCTCCAAACTGCAGGTGTATTGTTCGGAGGATTTGGGGGCTTTCTATCTGGATGTGCTCAAGGACCGCCTCTACACCACCGCGCCCGATTCGCGGGCGCGCCGCAGCGCGCAAACCGCTTTGTGGCACATCACCCAGGCTATGCTGCGCTGGATGGCCCCTTTCCTCTCTTTCACGGCCGAAGAGGCCTGGCGTTTTGTGGGCAAGAGTGAATCCATTTTTCTGGAAACCTATGCCGATCTGGGCGCAGCCGATGCATCGCTGCTCGAGAAGTGGGCCCGTATTCAAGCCATCCGAGCGGTGGCCAACAAGGAAATCGAGACGGTGCGGGCCCAAGGCCAACTGGGCTCGTCCTTGCAGGCCAACCTGCGCGTGCAATTGCCCGCAGCCGACTTGGCGCTGCTGCAGAGTTTGGGCGACGATCTGAAATTCGTCTTCATCACCTCCGCAGTGGCGTTGGGCGAAGCGCCTGAACTGGCGGTGACGGTGAGCGTCAGCACCGCCCCGAAGTGCGAGCGCTGCTGGCATTACCGCGACGACGTGGGCGCCGACACCGCGCACCCCGGCCTGTGCGGACGCTGCGTGAGCAACTTGCACGGCGCGGGGGAAACCCGCCAAGTGGCCTGACCCGAGCGCCCGGCCATGCGACGCGCGCCCCTGCCCTGGACCGCTTGGTTGCTCATTGCGCTGGTCGTCTTTCTGGCCGACCAGTTCACCAAGCTCTTGATCATGGGGGCCTTCACCCTGGGTGAAGCGCGCGAAGTCACCGCCTTCTTCAACCTGGTGCGGGTGCACAACGCAGGCGCGGCTTTCTCCATGCTGGCCGACGCCGGTGGCTGGCAGCGTTGGTTCTTCACCGCGCTCGGGTTGGGGGCCGCAGGGTTCATGACCTGGATGCTGCGCGCCCACGCGGGCGAGCGCCTGTTTTGCAGCGCCTTGAGCCTCATTTTGGGGGGAGCGCTCGGCAATGTGGTGGATCGCCTGCTCTACGGGCATGTGGTCGACTTTTTGGACTTCCATGCCCTGGGCTGGCATTTTCCAGCGTTTAACCTGGCGGACAGCGGCATCACCGTGGGGGCGGGGCTGCTCATTTTGGACGAGCTGTTGCGGGTGCGCCGCACGCGCGCTTGAACGCCCACGCCCCAGGAGGGGCCTGCCGCCAACCCACACGCTCAGCCGCACGGGCTTTGGGGGCGATTTGGCGCGATTGAGGCCATTCGCATACACTTAACCCCCCTTGTCCCGAACGGAGACTTTCATGCCCGGACTATTGCCCCACATTGACCCCGATGGACTGTTGGAGTTTTCGGTGGTTTACACCGATCGCGCCCTCAACCACATGTCCAAGCGCTTTCAGGGCGTGATGACCGATATCGGCCGCATGCTCAAGCAGGTCTACGGCGCGCACAGCGTGGCCCTGGTGCCCGGTAGCGGCACTTTTGGCATGGAGTCCGTGGCGCGCCAATTTGCGAGCGGCCAACACGCGCTCGTGCTCCGCAACGGCTGGTTTAGCTACCGCTGGACGCAAATTTTTGAGATGGGGGGCATTGTCAAAAGCCACACCGTGCTCAAGGCCCGTCGCCTGCAAGAGCAATCCGAATCGGCCTGGGTGCCTTGCCCGATCGAAGAAGTCCAGGCCACCATCGCGCGTGAAAAACCCGCCGTGGTGTTCGCCCCGCACGTGGAAACCGCCGCTGGCATGATGCTGCCCGACGAATACTTGAAGGCTGTGGCCGATGCCGTGCACGCCGTCGGGGGCCTTTTTGTGCTCGACTGCATCGCCTCTGGGGCCATGTGGGTTGACATGGCCGCCACCGGCGTGGATGTGCTCATCTCCGCCCCGCAAAAAGGCTGGAGCAGCTCGCCCTGCTGCGCCATGGTCATGATGAGCGAGCGCGCGCGCCGTGCGATTGACGGCACCACCAGCACCACCTTTGCCATGGATTTGAAGAAGTGGCTGCAGGTGATGGAGACCTACGAGGGCGGCGCCCACATGTACCACACCACCTTGCCCACCGACGCGCTGTTGCGCTTGCAGCAAGCCATGCTCGAAACCGAGGCCTATGGCTTTGCCAAGGTGCGCGAGGAGCAAATGGCCCTGGGTCGCGACGTGCGCGCCCTGTTGCGCGAGTATGGGTTCAAGAGCGTAGCAGCCGAAGGCTATGAAGCCCCGGGCGTGGTCGTGAGCTATACGCGCGACCCCGAAATGCAAAACAGCAAGAAGTTTTTGGCGGTGGGCCTCCAGACGGCAGCGGGCGTGCCCCTGCAATGTGACGAGCCCGCTGACTTCTGCACCTTCCGTATCGGCCTCTTTGGCCTGGAGAAGTGGCACCAGGTGTCACGCACCTTGGGCCATCTGCGCAACGCTTTGGAAGCCGTGGCCCCCAAAGCCAAGCTCGCCGCCTGATCAGAGGGTGAGGATGGTGCAGCCCGTGGTCTTGCGGGCCTCAAGGGCGCGGTGCGCCTCTTGCACTTGGGCGAGCGGGAAGGTCTGCTCGATGTGGATTTTCACCTGACCACTGGTGACGACGTTGAACAAATCGTCGGCCATGGCTTGGGTGCGCTCGCGCGTGGTGATGTGGCTAAAGAGCGTTTGGCGGGTGACATAAATCGAACCTTTGTTGCCCAAGATGCCGGGTGCAAAGGGTGCCACCGCACCTGAGGCATTGCCAAAGCTGGCCATGAGGCCAAAGGGGCGCAAGCAGTCCAGGGATTTGTCCCAGGTGTCCTTGCCCACCGAGTCGTACACCACTTTCACGCCTTGTCCGCCAGTGATGTCTTTCACGCGGGCCGCAAAGTCTTCCTTGGCGTAGTTGATGCACACCTCGGCACCATTGGCCACGGCCAGTTGGCACTTGGCATCGCTGCCGGCCGTGCCAATGAGGCGCAGGCCCAGCGCACGCGCCCACTGGCAGGCAATGAGGCCCACCCCGCCTGCGGCGGCGTGAAACAGCACGAAATCACCCTTCTCCAAACCCTCGACGGGCAACACGCGCTTGAGCAGGTATTGCGCCGTCAAGCCTTTGAGCATCATGGCCGCGCCCGTCTCAAACGAGATGGCGTCGGGCAGTTTGCACACGCACTTGGCGGGCATGACGCGGGCTTCGCAGTAGCTGCCCGGGGGCTGGCTGGCGTAGGCCACGCGGTCACCCACGGCGAGGTGCGTCACCCCGCTGCCCACGGCTTCAACCACCCCTGAGGCCTCCATGCCCAATTGCAGGGGCAAGGGGAGCGTGTAGAGGCTGCTGCGCTGGTAGACGTCAATGAAATTCAGTCCGACCGCTTGGTGGCGCACGCGAATCTCGCCGGCGCCGGGCTCACCCACGACCACATCGGTCAGCTCGAGAACTTCGGGTCCGCCATTTTTCTGGATGACGATGGCTTTGGTCATGGTGTGCTCCTTAGGGCAAAAGGGGTGAATTCAATCTGACGCGCATCCTGCCACGAAGCCAGGCGGTGGGTTGTCGCGCGGGCGAAAAACCCACTGCCCTGCCCCGCTTTCAGAAAGTGCCGGGATAGGCGCCGCCGTCGGCCAAGATGTTCTGGCCTGTGATGTAAGCCGCGTGCACGCTGCAGAGGAAGGCACAGATGCGCCCAAACTCCTCGGCCGTCCCGTAGCGACCAGCCGGAATCTGCTTTTGCTGCAAGGCGCGCATGTCGTCCACGCTTTTGCCCGCCTTGGCCGCCATGGCCGGTAGGGTGGCGCGGATGCGGTCGGTGTCGATTTTGCCTGGCAGCAGGTTGTTGAGCGTCACGCCACGGGTGGCAATTTCGCTGCGGGCCAGACCCGCCACGAAGCCTGTGAGGCCGCTGCGCGCGCCGTTGGACAGACCCAGCACATCAATGGGGGCTTTGACCGCGCTCGAGGTGATATTGATGATGCGACCAAAGCCGCGCTCGGCCATGCCATCGATGGTGGTCTTGATGAGTTCGATGGGCGTGAGCATATTGCCCTCCACCGCCTGCAACCATTGTTCGCGGCCCCATTGGCGAAAATCGCCGGGTGGCGGCCCTCCGGCATTGGTGACCACGATGTCAAAGCCTTGGCCAGGCCCGCCGGCCGCGCCCCAGACCGCCGCACGGCCCGCTTCGGTGGTGATGTCGGCAGCCACGCCAATGAGGGTCACGCCAGTGCCCGCTTCCGCCTGCAAGGCCTGCACGCTTTGGGCAAGCACGTCGGGGCGGCGCGCCACCATGACCACGTTCACGCCCTCAAGTGCCAGCGCACGAGCGCAACCCCAGCCCAGTCCGCGGCTGGCACCACCCACCAGCGCCCATTTGCCTTGAATGCCCAAATCCATGTGTCTTCTCCTGTTGTGAGGTTAAAAAGGGGTCACGCTTAGCGCGACGGGGCTCTGGAGACCATGAACACCCCGCCGAGCACGAGCGCGGTGCCCGCGATGATCGACAGATTAAACGGTTCGTCCAACAACAGCACGCCCAAGGCCACCGTGGCGAGGGGGCCGACCATGCCACTTTGGGCGGTCAGGGCCGAGCCGATGCGCTCAATGGCGTTCATCACCAGCCAAACCGGAAGCACTGTGCAAGCCAAGGCGTTGACCAAGGCGAGCACCAGCACCTCTTTGGGCACGGCGTGCAAATCCAGGGGGCGCAAAAGCACGAACTGCGCAATGCAACAAGCACAGGCCACGCTCGTGGCCCAGCCCACCAAGCGCAGACTGCCAATGCGTTGAACCAACTCGCCACTGTAGACCAAATACACCGCGTAGGTCATGGCGCTGCCCAACACCAGCGCCACACCCAGGGCCACTTGATCGCCCGAGGTTTGCCACTCCGAGGCAAACACCAGCACCACGCCCGCATAGCTCACGGCCATGGCCACCATGCGCCGCAACGTGATGCGCCGGCCGTAAAGCCACCAGCCCAGCAGAAGCACCAGGGTGGGGTTGAGGTAGAGGATAAGCCGCTCCAGACTGGCCGTGATGTATTGCAAGCCCAGAAAGTCTAAGAAACTCGAGAGGTAGTAACCCACAAAGCCCAGTCCCAGAATGCCCAGGCCGTCGCGGCGGCTCAGGAATTGCCCTTGCGCCCGGGCGCGCCGCTCAGCCCAAAAGCCCATCAGCAGGAAAAAAGGCAGCGCAAAGAGCATGCGCAACATGATGATGGTGACCGCATCCACGCCATAACGGTAAGAGAGCTTGACGATGATGGCTTTGCCGCTGAAGGTGATCGCCCCGGCCATGGCGAAGGCCAAGCCGATGGTTTGCGAGCGGGAAGAATGGGCAGCCGTCATGACCCGTTAAGTGTAGGGGCTGTCCCCTAGACCGGTTGTCGCCTGCGTGCCCGGCTACCATTGGGGCATGTCCTCACTCGAACTCACCCTTCTCTACCTCTGCGCGGCGGTGCTGAGTGTGGTGGTCTGCCGGCTCTTGCAACTGCCGGTCATGCTGGGTTATTTGGTGGCGGGTCTGGTCATTGGCCCGGGCGCTTTGGGCTGGACTCAGGACAGCGCCACGGTCGAGCACCTGGCCGAATTTGGCGTGGTGTTCCTGATGTTCGTCATTGGGCTGGAATTCAATCTGCCCAAACTCATGCAAATGCGCCGCTTGGTCTTTGGTTTGGGTTCGCTCCAAGTCGCGCTCACCTTGGTGGGCGCCTTGGCTGTCAACGCATTGCTGGCCTATGTGCTGCAATGGATGGCCAGGCCATGGCACCTGAGTTGGCAAAGCGCCATTGTGCTGGGGGCGGCGCTGGCCATGTCGAGCACCGCCATCGTGGTGAAGATGATGGCAGACCGGGTGGAGCTCGAATCTCCCCACGGGCAAGCCGTCATGGGCATTTTGCTGTTCCAGGATTTGG
>VEQC01000095.1 GCA_018883455.1 Limnohabitans sp.
CAGTAGCACGGGGCCGATCGCAATATTGCCGCCGGCCGCCGTCTTGAGCAGGTTATATGCAATGTTGGCCGCATCCAGATTGGGCAGCACCAGCAGGTTGGCGTCGCCCACCAAGGTGGTCTCCGGCATCAGGCTGTGGCGCGCAGCGCTGTCCAACGCCAGATCGCCGTGCATTTCGCCATCAATCTCCAGCCATGGGGCGCGTTCTTGCACCAACGCCAAGGTTTCGCGCATTTTGATGGCGGTGGGTTGGTTGCTCGAGCCAAAGTTGGAGTGCGAGAGCAATGCCGCTTTGGGCCGAATGCCAAAGCGGCGCATTTCCTCTGCCGCCATGATGGTGATTTCGGCCAGTTGTTCGGCCGTGGGGTCGTAGTTGATGTGGGTGTCGACCAAAAAGACTTGGCGCCCAGGCAGCAACAGGCCATTCATGGCCGCGTACGTGCTGACCCCCGCGCGGTGACCAATGACTTGATCCACGTAAGACAAATGGACGGAAGGCGTGCTCCACGTGCCACAAATCAAACCGTCCACCTCGCCTTTGTGCAGCATCATGGTGCCAATGAGCGAGAGACGACGGCGCATATCAATCTTGGCCAGCTGCTGGGTCACCCCTTCACGCGCCGTCATGCGCCAGTAGGTTTGCCAGAAGTCGCGGTAGCGATGGTCTTGCTCGACATTCACCACCTCGTAGTCCAAGCCCTCGCGCAGGCGCAAGCCAAACTTTTCCACGCGCTGGGCAATCACCGCCGGACGACCGATGAGGAAGGGCCGCGCCAACCCTTCGTCCACCACAATTTGCACCGCGCGCAGCACGCGTTCCTCTTCGCCCTCGGCGTAGCAAACGCGCTTGCGCGTAGCCTGCTTGGCCGCCGCATAAATCGGCTTCATGATGGAGCCCGAGGCATACACAAACCCTTGCAGGGATTGCACATAAGCGTCCATGTCGGCAATCGGCCGCTTGGCCACGCCGCTGTCAACAGCGGCTTGGGCCACCGCCGGGGCGATCTTGATCATCAAGCGCGGGTCAAAGGGCTTGGGAATCAGGTACTCGCGGCCAAAGGCGAGTTTTTCACCGGCATAAGCCGCCGCCACCACCTCGCTTTGCTCCGCTTGGGCCAGCTCGGCAATGGCGTGCACCGCCGCGATTTCCATTTCATCGGTGATGGTGCTCGCCCCCGCATCGAGCGCGCCACGGAAGATATACGGGAAGCACAAGACGTTGTTGACTTGATTGGGGTAATCGGTGCGTCCCGTGGCGATGATCGCATCATCGCGCACCTTGAAGACCTCTTCCGGCATGATCTCCGGCGTGGGGTTGGCCAGGGCCAGCACCAGCGGGTTCTTGGCCATCTTGGCCACCATTTCCGGCTTGAGCACGCCGCCTGCGGACAGGCCGAGGAAGACGTCTGCGCCATCGATGATCTCCGCCAGCGTGCGCGCTGTCGTGTCCTGCGCAAACTGGATCTTGTCCTCGTCCATCAACTCGGTGCGACCTTTGTAAACCACACCGGCGAGATCCGTCACATAAATGTGCTCCCGCGGCAACCCCAGTTTGATGAGCAAGTTCAAGCAGGCCAGCGCTGCCGCACCAGCGCCTGAAGTGACCAGCTTGACCTCTTCCAAGCGTTTGCCCGCCACCTTCAGACCGTTCATGATGGCCGCCCCCACCACGATGGCGGTGCCATGCTGATCGTCATGGAAGACCGGAATGTTCATGCGCTCGCGCAGTTTGCGCTCGACGTAGAAGCAATCGGGCGCCTTGATGTCCTCCAAATTGATGCCGCCAAACGTGGGCTCGAGCGCGGCAATGATGTCAACCAACCGGTCGAGGTCTTTTTCGTTGACTTCCAAATCAAAGACGTCAATGCCAGCGAACTTCTTAAAAAGCACGCCCTTGCCTTCCATCACGGGTTTGGAGGCGAGGGGGCCAATGTCGCCCAGGCCCAAAACGGCGGTCCCGTTGCTGATGACGGCAACCAGGTTGCCTTTGCTGGTGTACTTGTAGGCTGCGCTCGGGTCCTTGACGATTTCCTCGCAAGGCGCGGCAACACCGGGTGAATAGGCCAGCGCCAAATCGTGCTGGTTGACCAACTGCTTGGTGGCCTGAATGGCGACTTTGCCGGGGGTGGGGAACTGGTGGTACTCCAGGGCGGCGCGACGCAACTGCTCGCGTGACTCGTTCGAGTGGGACGGCAAAAGATTCTCCTCGTATCAGCACGGCCCATCTGAGACCGCGCAGGTTTATGGGCCCATTTTAGGACCCTTAGGCGTGCGCACAGGGCCATTCTGGGTGAAGGCGGTTTTTACTTTTTTGATGACAGTGGCCGGGCCGATCCGGCCCGCAGGCAAGCCCCCATCAGTCGCGCATGAGCGCCTCGATGGCATCGGCCTCCACCGGAACGCCGCGCGTGATCAATTCGCACCCATTGGCTGTGACCAAGGCGTCGTCTTCAATCCGGATGCCCAAGTTCCAAAACGCCTCGGGCACATCGTCGGCTGGGCGCACATACAAACCGGGCTCAATCGTGAGCATCATGCCCGGGCGCAGAATGCGGCTGGGCCGGCGCAACACCGACTGCCCCGTGAGGGGGTCGCGCTCAGGGGTGGCCTCGCTGGCCTCACCGGGCTCAACGTAACTGCCGCAGTCGTGTACGTCCATGCCCAGCCAGTGGCTGGTGCGGTGCATGTAGAAGCGGAAATAGGCTCGCTCGGCCACCACCGCCTCGGCATCGCCCACTTTGGATCGGTCCAGCAAACCCAAGTCCAGGAGCCCCTGGGCCAGCACTCGCAACACCGCGTCGTGCGGGTCGTTGAACCGCGCGCCAGCGCGCGTGGCGGCCACGGCGGCGTGTTGACTTGCGAGCACGAGGTCATACAAGTCGCGCTGGGGTCCTGTGAAGCGACCATCCGCGGGAAAGGTGCGCGTGATGTCGCTCGCATAGCCATCGAGCTCACAGCCCGCATCAATCAAGACCAACTCCCCGGCGCGCAGCGCGGCGGTATCCGCACGGTAGTGCAGCACGCAGGCATTGGCCCCCGCGGCCACGATGGAGGTGTACGCCGGAAACTGGGCGCCGTGCTGGCGAAAGCCATGCAGGAGCTCGGCCTCCAAGTGGTACTCCCGCGCATCCACGCCCGCGCGCAAAAGGCGGGCGCTCGTCTGCATGGCGCGCACATGGGCCTCGGCGCTGATGGCCGCGGCGCGGCGCATGGTGGCGATCTCGTCGTCCTGTTTGATGAGCCGCATCTCGTCCAGTAATGCGCAGACATCGCGCTGTGCGGTGGGGCAAAGCACACCCTGGCGGGCCCGGTTACGCACTTGCTGGAGCCAAGCCTCGACACGCGCGGCCAAACCCGCGTGGGTGGCAAAGGGAAACCACACCACGGCCTGATTGGCCAGCAGGTCGGGCATGCGGGCATCGAGCGTCTCGACCGAATGGGCGGCGTCCACGCCCAAGGCGCCGGGGGCCGCATCGGGGCCGAGTCGATAGCCATCCCAAATCTCGCGCTCCAAGTCTTTGGGTTGGCAAAACAGCGTGCTGCGCCCGCTGCTCTCGATCACGAGCCAGGCGTTGGGTTCAGCAAAGCCCGTGAGGTAGAAAAAGTAGCTGTCGTGGCGAAAGGGAAACGTGCTGTCGCGGTTACGCGCCACCTCCAGGGCCGTGGGAATGATGGCCACCCCAGGCTGACCTGTCGCGGCCAAAGCCTGAGCCAATTGGGCGCGGCGGGCCGCTTGCGCTGGGGCGGGAGAATGCGTGGTCATGTGCAGGGCCTCCTTCGGGCTCAGGACTCGGCGTTGAGTTCAGCCAGCCGCGCGGGCGTGCCCACATCGGTCCAGGGGCCCCGATAGAGGCTGGCGCTCACAACCCCATTGTCCATCGCCTGACGCAACATGGGCGCGAGTGGGGCCTTGATGCCTTTGGGGTTGCCCGCCGGAATCTGACACCACGGCCCCTCAAAAAAGGCGCGTTTGTAGAGCGCGATCGTGCTAAACGTAAAGCGCGGCTGACCGCTGTCAGGCCCCAAATTGAGGGCGGCCCCCTCGCGCGTGAGGCCAAAATCCCCCCGCGGGTTATGGGCGGGGTTGGGCACGAGCCAGAGGTGCGCGAGCCAAGGCGAAGCCGCGAAGGCCGCCAAAATACGGTGATCAAACTCAAACGCGGGCGCGTAAACGTCCCCCGCCACAACCCAAAACACCGCGTCGAGCTGGGGCAAGCCCCGCACGATGCCACCAGCCGTCTCCAAAGCCCCCCCGAAATCGACCCCTTCGCGCGAATAATGCAGCTGCATGGGACGGTAGGGTCGGGTCGTCAGCCATCGGCCGTAATGGGTTTCAATCTGCTCCCCCAGCCAAGCCGTGTTGATGAGCAAATCCGTCACCCCGCCACGCTGCAGACTTTGCATGGCCCATTGCATCAAGGGTTGGCCGCGCAGGGCGAGAAGCGGTTTGGGGCAGTCGTCGGTGAGCGGACGCATCCGTTCGCCACGACCGGCCGCGAGCAAAAGGGCTTGGCAGGAGGAGGACATAGCCACGGGAATTTACCCGATAACGGGCCGCGATCGGTTCGGCCCCGCCATGGGGCGTCTGACGCGCATCCCAGACCGCTAAAATAGGGGGTTTCCCCTGCCGTACTTCTGGAGCAACGTCCCATGGCAAATCCCACCCAAATGGCCAACGCCATCCGCGCCCTTTCCATGGACGCCGTCCAGCAAGCCAACTCAGGCCACCCCGGTGCCCCCATGGGCATGGCGGACATGGCCGTGGCCCTCTGGGGCGAACACCTGCG
The DNA here is from genome assembly GCA_018883455.1 of Limnohabitans sp. GTDB lineage: Bacteria > Pseudomonadota > Gammaproteobacteria > Burkholderiales > Burkholderiaceae_C > Limnohabitans. Next base: position 4,788 of record VEQC01000095.1, read on the forward strand.
CCACAACCCGCGCAACCCGCATTGGCCCAACCGGGACCGTTTCGTGCTCTCCAATGGCCACGGCTCCATGCTCATTTATGCACTCTTGCACCTCAGCGGCTACGACCTGCCCCTGCAAGAGCTCAAGAACTTCCGCCAGCTTCACAGCAAAACGGCCGGACACCCCGAGGTGGGCATCACCCCGGGCGTGGAAACCACCACGGGCCCGCTCGGACAAGGCATCTCCAACGCCGTGGGCATGGCCTTGGCCGAGAAGCTCCTCGCAAGCGAGTTCAACCGCCCAGGCCACGACATCATCGACCACCACACCTATGTCTTTATGGGTGACGGCTGCTTGATGGAAGGCGTGAGCCACGAGGCTTGCGCCTTGGCCGGGGCGTGGAAGCTCAACAAACTCATCGCGCTGTATGACGACAACGGCATCTCGATTGACGGTCAAGTCGCCCCCTGGTTTGTGGACGACACGCCCCAGCGCTTCAAGGCCTATGGCTGGCAAGTGCTCGGCCCCATCGATGGCCACGACAGCCAAGCCGTGAGCGCGGCCATCGCGCGTGCGCGCACCAGCCCCGACCAGCCCACCCTCATCGTGTGCAAAACCCACATTGGTAAAGGCAGCCCCAATCGCGCCAACACCGCCAAAGCCCACGGCGAGCCCCTGGGCGCCGAGGAAATCACCCTCACCCGTGCCGCGCTGGGCTGGCCCCATGCCCCCTTTGAGATTCCCGCCGAGGTCTATGCCGACTGGGATGCCAAAGCGCGCGGCAGCGCCGCCGAAGCGCAATGGCAACGCGCCTTTGCCGATTACGCGCGCGCCCACCCCGCGCTCGCGCAAGAGCTCGAACGCCGGTTGGATGGGCAACTCCCGCGCGATTTCGACCAAGTCATGGTCGATGCCTTGCTCGCCGCACAAGCCAAAGCCGAGACGGTGGCGAGCCGCAAAGCGAGCCAGCTCGCCCTGGAGACCCTCACCGAACGCATTCCCGAGTTGCTCGGTGGCAGCGCCGACCTCACCGGCTCCAACCTCACCCAAACCCGCCACACCCCCAGCTTGCGCGTGGATCTCGCGGGCCGCGTGGTGCGCAACGACGCGGGCACGGGTGGGCGTCACATCAACTACGGCGTGCGAGAGTTCGGCATGGCCGCGATCATGAACGGTGTCGCGTTGCACGGCGGGTTCATCCCCTATGGCGGCACCTTCCTCACCTTTAGCGATTACTCGCGCAACGCCATACGCATGGCCGCGCTCATGAAGCAGCGCGTGGTGCACGTCTTCACCCACGACTCCATCGGTCTGGGCGAAGACGGCCCGACCCACCAATCGGTCGAACACGCCGCGAGCCTGCGCCTCATTCCGCACTTGGATGTCTGGCGCCCGGCCGATACCGCAGAAACCTTGGTCGCTTGGGGCGTCGCCCTGCGCAGCAGCCAGCGTCCGAGCGCGCTCTTGCTCAGCCGCCAGAACCTGCCCTACCTGCCCAAACCCACATCCGCGCGAGCCCCTGAGGCAAGCGGCTTAGACGCCATCTCGCGCGGCGCCTACATCGTGGCCGAACCACAAGAGGTCGGTCGGGGCCAAAAAGCCCAGGCGGTGCTGATGGCCACCGGCTCCGAAGTTTCGCTCGCCCTGCAAGCCCAAGGCGTGCTCGCTGCACGTGGCATCGCGGTGCGCGTGGTCTCCATGCCCAGCACCAGCGTTTTTGACCGCCAAAGCGTGGATTACAAACGCGCCGTCTTGCCCGATGGCGTGCCGCGCATTGCCGTCGAAATGGGCGTGACCGATTACTGGTGGAAGTACGGCGTGGCCGCCGTGGTGGGCATTGACACCTACGGCGAAAGCGCCCCTGCCGGCGTGCTCTTCAAGCACTTTGGCTTCACTCCCGAAAACGTGGCCGACACCGTTGAGGTGGCGCTCGCCCGTGCCCAAAAAAAAACGATTCGAATTCTCCATTTATAAACTCCTGAGGACTCTTCCATGACCATCAAAATTGGCATCAACGGATTCGGCCGCATTGGCCGGATGGTGTTTCGCGCCGCCGTGCAAAACTTCTCCGACATTCAGGTTGTGGGCATCAACGACCTGCTCGAACCCGATTACTTGGCCTACATGCTCAAGTACGACAGCGTGCACGGCCGCTTCAAAGGGGAGGTTTCCGTGGAGGGGAACCACCTGATCGTCAACGGCCACAAAATTCGCCTCACCGCCGAGCGCGATCCTGCCGCCCTCAAGTGGAACGAGATTGGTGCCGACCTCGTGATCGAAGCCACCGGCCTCTTCCTCGACAAGGCCTCGGCGGAAAAGCACCTTGCCGCGGGTGCCAAGAAAGTGCTGATGTCCGCGCCCTCCAAAGACGACACCCCCATGTTCGTCTTCGGCGTGAACCACCAGCGCTACGCCGGTCAAGCCATTATTTCCAACGCGTCATGCACCACCAACTGCCTCGCCCCCGTGGCCAAAGTGCTCAACGACAAGTGGGGTATCAAGCGGGGCCTCATGACCACCGTGCACGCCGCCACCGCCACGCAAAAAACCGTCGATGGCCCGAGCAACAAAGATTGGCGCGGCGGCCGGGGCATTTTGGAAAACATCATTCCCAGCAGCACTGGTGCAGCCAAAGCCGTGGGCGTGGTCATCCCTGAGCTCAACAAGAAGCTCACCGGCATGTCCTTCCGCGTGCCCACCTCCGATGTCTCCGTGGTGGATCTCACCGTCGAGCTCGAGAAGGAAGCCGACTACAAGGAAATCTGCGCCGAAATGAAAGCCCAGAGCCAAGGCGCACTCAAAGGCGTACTCGGCTACACCGAAGACAAAGTGGTCGCCACCGACTTCCGTGGCGAGCCCTGCACCTCCGTCTTTGACGCTGAGGCCGGCATCGCGCTGGACAAAACCTTCATCAAGGTCGTGGCCTGGTACGACAACGAGTGGGGCTACTCCAACAAGTGTCTGGAGATGATCCGGGTCATGGCCAAATAACGCATTCGATCGCCTTCGAGGCGCAGGCCTTGGGTGAACCCGGCGACTGGTGACAGCGCCGGGTTTTTTTCATCCGCATTGGAGGGTCACCGCTGACGGCGGATCAATCGACGCCTTGTCGAGCCTCAGCAAAACCCAGGGTCGTGGCAACGGCAAGGCAGTGACCCCTTAGGTCACCGCCTTGCTTGGAAGACAGGGAGATCAGCTCAGTCCAGCTGCCGTCTTTTGTTCAGCACTCAATGCGCTAATCTGCTCTGTTGTGAGGGCTGCGGTTTGCGTTGTGCTCAAAGCCGCCAAGTCGCTGGTTTCAAACGCCACAACCTGAGCCGTCGTCAATGCCGCCAAGTCCTCTGGTTCGAGAGCATTCGCTTGCGCAGTGGTCAGCGCCACAATCTGCGCCGTGGTCAGCGCGCGCGCCTGATCCGTGGTCAACGCCGCAATGCTGGATGTGCTCAGCGCGGGGAATTGTGACGACGTCAGTGCAACGAGTTGGGTCGTGGTCAGAGCCGCAAAGTCATCTGCGGTCAAGCCACTCACCTGATCTGTTGTCAGCGCTGTAACTTGCGAAGTGGTCAAAGCAGTCACTTGTTCTGCGGTCAACGCACTCAGATCTGCCGTCTCAATCGCAACCACTTGGGCCGTTGTCAACGCCTGCACTTGGGCCGTCGTCAATGCACTCAACTGCGAGGTCTCTAGTGCTTGAATCTGGGCTGTGGTCAAGGCGCGAATTTGGCCCGTGCTCATGATCGACAAGTCTTCCGGTTCTAACGCCGGCACTTGAGCTGTCGTTAGCGCAGCGACCTGCGCGGTGGTCAGAGCGGCCACCTGGGCCGAGCCCATTGCAGCAAGATCTGCCGTCTCAATGGCCACCACTTGCGCGGTCGTCAATGCGGCTACCTGCGCCGTGGTCAGGGCACTCACTTGCGTGGTGTCCAGAACTTCCACCTGACCTGTGGTCAGCGCTCGCACCTGGGCCGTGGTCAGGGCGGTCAATTGAGCCGTGCCCAGCGCTGCGACGTCAGCCGTTTCAATGGCGACCACTTGCGCGGTCGTCAACGCCGCCACCTGCGCCGTGGTCAGGGCACTCACTTGCGCGGTGTCCAGAACTTCCACCTGACCTGAGGTCAGCGCTTGCACCTGGGCCGTGGTCAGGGCGGTCAATTGAGCCGTGCCCAGCGCTGCGACGTCAGCCGTTTCAATGGCCACCACTTGCGCGGTCGTCAATGCGGCCACCTGCGCCGTGGTCAGGGCACTCACTTGCGCGGTGTCCAGAGCTTCCACCTGGCTTGTGGTCAGAGCTCGCACCTGGGCTGTGGTCATTGCTGACAAATCGGCTGTTTCAAGGGCCACTACTTGTTCTGTGCTCAGTGCCGCCACCTGCGCCGTGGTCAGGGCGGCCACCTGGGCTGTGCCCATTGCAGCAAGATCTGCCGTCTCAATGGCCACCACTTGCGTGGTCGTCAATGCGGCTACCTGCGCCGTGGTCAATGCCCTCGCTTGTGCAGTGTCGAGCGCTTCCACCTGGCTGG
>VEQC01000096.1 GCA_018883455.1 Limnohabitans sp.
GACAACGCGCAATTTGGTAGTAGCGGTCCACCCCCGCCACCATCAACAACTGCTTCCAGAGCTGAGGCGATTGCGGCAATGCATAGAAGGAACCCGGCTCCTTGCGCGACGGCACGAGGAACTCGCGGGCACCCTCCGGGGTGCTCGGCATGAGGAACGGTGTTTCCACCTCCACGAATTCCTGCTGCTCCATCGCCCGACGAATGGCGGAATTGACTTTCGCCCGAATTCGCAGATTGCGCTGCATCCGCTCGCGGCGAATGTCGATGTAGCGATACTTCAGACGAACGTTCTCGTCCACGTCGTCCGCGCGCGAATCGACAGGGAACGGTGGCGCCTCGGCCTTGTTCAACGTGGTCACCACACAATCGACGATCTCGACTGCGCCAGTGCGAATGTTGTCGTTGACCGTGCCTGCGGGACGAGCTTGCACCGACAGTGCTTGCAAACCCGAGCCTCCTTGAGCACCAGCTCACGGCAGTCCGGGCACTTCACATGCGTTTCAGGTGTTGGTGCGTCCGGGTCCGTTGCTTTGGACGGCAGCACCAACACCAGCAAGCCTGCGATCAGTGGGGTGATCAGCAGGGACAGCACAAACCATCCAAAACCCCACCTCCCGCGTCTCGCGGCGAGTATCCCAACGATCAGGGCAAACAGCAGCCCAAAGACGATCAATTCCATGCCTTCTCCGCGTTTTTGTTTGTGACATTTTCGCTCACATTCGCCTTAAAATCCGTTCATCAACCAGTCTCGGCAGTCTCGGCAAATCAAAGGCTTACGAGGCCTGTTTTGTATGGAGTTGGTGAACAGATTTGAGCCTAAGCCTTTGATTTATCGGCACTAATCGTCGGACTTGAAAACCGGCGAAGGTTTACGCCTTCCGTGAGTTCGAATCTCACCGCTTCCGCCAATTCATAGCGCAAGGTATCTGTTCAATAGCGCTACACAACCTTTGTGTTTTTTTCGATCGGGATTGATAGCGTCTTCAAGCCCCATTTCCCCGACGCAAAGAAGCCCCAACTCGCCCCTGAAACACTTTTCAATTCCCCTCTACCAAGTCGTTGGTTTAACTAATTTGGAGTGGGGGATACGTTCCGGCATCTGGGCATTTGCAAGATGTACAGGGCTAAGAATCTTGGTCCATGTGGCGTACTGGGACAAGTCATTTGAAATGCGCCGGTGGTCTTCGCCTGAGATGGGCGCAACAATGCCAATGCGTTTGTTTTGATGGTGTTTGTTGAGCGTTGCAAGGGCTCCTTCCAAATCGGAGTCATTGCTGCACAAGACCATTTGGTCATAGCTGTCAGTCCAAGCGCCGGCGATGATATCGGATGCGATATTCACATCTGTTTTCTTCTCGCTGAAGTTGTAGACCTGAACTTTTGTGAGATATGGAGCTTCCGGGATTGGGGACACTAAACGCTGATAAGGTGTCGAGGACTTAATGCGCCCCTCAATAATTGTCAATCCAGTTGGGTGCGTTTTTCGAAGGGCTTGCAGGTATTGGCGCTGACGTCGCGGTGATTCGCTGTTGTCAGACATTTTTCCCAGAACGGGCGCTGTGTAGTATCTGACCTCTATGACGTTTGCTTCGTCATTTAGTGCATGGTCGCGAAAGAGGGCGACAACATCCAGCCACTTGAATTTAGACTTCCTCAAGAGTCCGTAATAAAGGTTGTACCCGTCCACATAGACGATAGTGCGCAAGTCCCCTCCCCAGAAATGACAAAGCCGCCCGAGGGCGGCCTGCCGCCCTAAGAGCACTTGGTCAGACCAAGCGGTCAAAGGGTAAGTCGTGGCACAACTCTACACGTCTTCTCCGAAAAAATCACCATAAAGGAGCATTTTTGCCGCCAATTCATCGGGATGACTTGGACGGCTTCTGGTTCGCCTCTGGCCTGTAAGAACGGACCTTGGGATCACGCTTTTGACGGCACGGTTTCAGAAATTGATCCATAACCAACTGATTGACATCGATAAAATTGAATTCATTTGGCTTGCAAATTCGTTGGGTGCGCCTTAAACCCAACCCCTACCCCATACTTTCCTATTGGTTTCTACCTATACCTCCGCACGGGTAATCCATTAGCATATGGCCTCGTTTTGTTCTAGACAGAGGATGCGCCATGAGCCCCAAATCCCCCATGCCCAACCGCCGTACGGTCATTCAAACCACTGCCGCCACCCTGGGCAGCTTGGCGGTCGCTCCGCAGCTTTGGGCGCAAAACGCGCCTGTCCGCATTGGGTACACCATGTCACGTACGGGCCCTTGGACGGGGGGCGCCCAGGTCAGCCAGGAGCCCAACTATTTGTTGTGGGCCGAGCGTATCAATGCCGCAGGGGGGCTGGACGTCAAAGGCGTCAAGCGCAAGATTGAGCTCATCAGTTCGGATGACCGCAGCGATGTCGAAACCGTGGTGCGCACCTACGAGAAACTCATGGGCAGCGACAAAGTCGATTTGGTGCTGCCGCCTTGGGGCAGCAACGCCAACTTCGCAGTGGCGCCCTTGGCCAACCGCTTTGGCTACCCCTTCCTCGCCCCGACCGCGCTCAGCCGCCGTTTGGTCGAAATGAAACTCCCGTATTTCTTCTTGTTGCTACAGCAACCCAAGCCCATGTGCGATGCCATCGTGGAGATGTTCAAGGCCAACGGCATCCGCAGCGTGGCTTGCATTTATGTGGACGATCTCTTTGGCCTCGAGAACTACGCCGCCTTCAAGGTGGCCTTGCAGGGCAGCGGCATCAACTTGGTCGAAGACAAGAGCTACCCCGGTGGTGTCAAAGACCTGTTGCCGGTGCTGCGCTCCATCAAGGACAAGAACCCCGACGCCTTTGTCGGCTTCACCTACCCGCCCGACACCATCTTGGCCAGCCGCCAGTCGAAAGAAATCGGCTTCAACCCCAAGGTGTTCTACGCCTCGGTGGGCACGGCTTTCCCGCTCTACAAGAACGTCATGACCCCGGCCGGTGCCGAAGGCGTGATGGGCATGGGTTCCTGGAACAGCAAGACCAGCCCCGGTGCCAAAGCCTACTTCGACGCCCATGTGGCCAGCCAGAAGAAAGAGCCCGACCGTTGGGCTTCGGGCGCATGCTGGGCCGGTCTCGAGATTTTGACCCAGGCCGTCAAATTGCACGGTCTTGATCGCAAGGCCATTCGCGACTACGTGGCCAACACCACTCACAAAACCATTTTGGGCGACATCCGTTTTGCGGGCAGCGAAAACATCGGTACGCCCGGCACCATTGGTCAATGGCAAAACGGTGAGTTTGAAGTGGTGTGGCCGCAATCCCGCGCCACGGCCAAGCTCAACACCCAAAAGCCGTCCTGGAGCTAAGCCCAACTCTGCGACCCTGAGCCGGCGCGTATTCGACGCCGCGCCTGGGGTCTTGCCTCAAGGCTTTTGCACGCATGTCGATTTCCGCTTGGCTGGAACTGCTCGCCTCCGGTTTGATCACCGGGGGGATCTATGCTTTGGTCGCCCTCGGGTTGAACCTGCAGTATGGCCTCATGCGCATTTTGAATATCGCCCACGGTGAGTTCTTGATGCTCGGGGCCTATCTCACCTGGATGATGCAGTCGAGTTTTGGCTGGAACCCTCTGCTGATGGTGCCCGTCTCGTTTGCCCTTTTGATGGCCTTGGGGGTCGTCATTCATTGGACTTGCTTTCGCCGCTTATCGCAGACCTCTCCGAACATCGACATTTTTGAGGCGCGCGGCTTGATGGTGGCCTTTGGGCTGATGTTCCTCGTGCAAAATCTGGTGAGCCATGTATGGGGCGGTGATTTGCGCGGCTACGACTTCATGACCGAGCCGGTGAAGATCGCTGGCAGTCAGTTTGCCGGCAACAAACTATTGGTCTTCGCCCTCGCGCTCGCCTTCTGCGTGGCCCTCATCGTCCTCTTGCGCATGACGCTCTTGGGTAAAGGCGTGCGCGCGCTGATGCAGTCGCCCTTGGGCGCGCAATTGGTGGGCATCGACACCCAAAAGCTGCACCCGATGATGTTTGGCATCGGTCTGGGCCTCTCGGGTGTGGCCGGTTGTTTGTTGTCCATGGCCTATACCATCGCCCCCTCCATGGGCGAGCCCTATACGGTCACGGCGCTCATCGTCATCACCCTGGGGGGCTTTGGCAGCATGGCGGGCGCGCTCGCGGGCGGCTTGTTGCTCGGCTTGGTTGAAGCGGTGGGCATGCACTACACCAACCCCTCGCTCAAAGCCTTGTTGTCGTATGTGGTGTTCATCAGCGTGTTGCTGCTGCGCCCCGAAGGCTTGTTTACCCGTAAGAGTCGCAAAGCATGAACGACAACCAACGACTCACCCGCGACCTCTTGGTCTGGTTTGGCTTGACCGGCTGGGCCTTGGCCATTCCCTACTACGGCAGCGAATTCGTGGTCTCGATGGCGCTGACCTGCCTGATGTATGTGGCCTTGTCGTCGAGTTGGGGCTTGTTTTGCGGCAGCACCCGCTATCTCTCGTTGGCCACCTCGGCTTTCTTTGGGGTGGGTGCTTATACCGGCGCGCTCATGCTCGAGCAAATCGGTTGGATCGAAGCCATCGCCCTGGGCGCACTGATCGCCACGGCCGTTGCGGTGCTGATGGGCTCGGCCGTGCTGCACCTGCGGGGAACATACTTCGCCGTGCTGACCTTTGGCATGACCGAATTGATTCGCCACGCCATCACCTATTTTGAGAAATCCGTGACGGGCACCGTCGGCCGCGTGCTGGCGGTGGTGCCCGAGCGCGACACCATCTACTTGACGGTCTTGGTCCTGGCCATGGGCACGGTGGCCTTGTCCATCGGTTTGCGCCGCACCCGTTTTGGCCTGGCGTTGGCGGGCATTGGCGCGGACGAGCAACGCGCCCAAACCTTGGGCGTGAACACCCGTTGGGTGAAGATCGTCGGTTTTGGGTTCACCGCCGCCGTGGCGGGGGCGGTGGGCGCGGCCATGAGCGTGCGCTGGACTTACATCGAGCCCCACACGGTCTTCAACCCCTTCATCGGATTTCAAACGGTGTTGATCGCGTTGATCGGTGGCGCCACCACCCTATGGGGGCCGTTGATCGCCGCCATCGTCTTTAGCGTGTTGGCCGAAACCCTGCGCTTGCAGGCGCCTCAGATTTACATGATGTCCTTGGGCCTCTTGTTGATTCTCTCGGTGCTTTACCTGCCGGGTGGTTTGGCTTCGGTGCGCTTTGACACCTGGAAAATCTGGCGCGACGACATCCGCGCCTGGTGGCAGGTCAAGCGCTACGAGTGGAGTGGCGATAAAGCCAGAGACAAGGCGCGCGCGCGCCGAGCCCGCGAGGTGAATTGGTGATGGACCGAGACGACGATTGCTTGCTCGAAGCGCGTGACATCACCGTGCGCTTTGGGGGTTTGACCGCCGTTGACGCGGTCAGCGCCCGCTTCAAGGCGGGCGAGATGGTGGGCATCATTGGCCCCAACGGTGCGGGCAAGACCACCTTTTTCAATGCCATCAGCGGCGTGATCGAGCCCACTTCAGGCCGCTTGCTCGCCATGGGGCGCGACCTCACGGGCCAGCGCCCGCACCGCTACGCCGCCCAGGGATTGGCGCGCACCTTCCAAACGCCGCGCACCTTTGGCGACATGACTGTGGCCGCGAACGTTGATTTTGGTTTGAAATTCGCCGGCAAACGCCCCCGTCGCTACATCTGGTGGGGAGAAGAGCAGGGCGTGCCTTGGGCTTTGCGCGATGTCGCGGGCATCCTGCGCTTGATTGGCTTGGAGGCTCAGGCCGAGGCGCGCGCCGCCGATCTCACCCCCACACAGCAACGCCTGCTGGAGATTGGCATGGCCTTGGCCACGCGCCCCAAAGTGTTGTTGCTCGACGAAGTGGCCGCCGGATTGACCGAGGCCGAGTTGGAGGACATGGCCCGCTTGATCCGTCGTCTGCGCGATGAGTTGGACCTGACCATCGTTTGGATTGAACATGCCGTGACGGTTTTGCTTCGCCATGTCGAGCGTGTCATTGTGTTGCACCAGGGGCGCAAAATTGCTGATGCGCCGCCGCGCGAGGTGATCCGTAATCCGGAAGTCATCGAGGCCTATTTGGGCGATGAGATGGCCGCCACGCCCACCGAGGGGCTGTCATGATGTGGTACCGCCCGGATCAATCGCTGGGGCAGGGCGCGCAGGCGCACTTGCAGGTGCGTAACTTGTCCGCGGGCTATGGGCCGGTGCGGGTGTTGCGAGAGGTCACGCTTGAGGCCCGCCCCGGACTGACCGTGATCCTGGGGCCCAACGGCGCGGGCAAGACTACCCTGCTCAAGGCTTTGAACGGCTTGATTCCCCGCCAGGGCGAGGTGCTGCTCAACCGCGAAGAGTTGCCGGAGAAAACCCACGAAATCGTGCGCGGTGGCGTCGTCTTGGTGGCGGAAGGGCGGCAGTTGTTTGGCCAAATGACGGTGCTCGAGAACCTGGAGCTCGGCGGGTGGTTGGTGAACAAAAGCGAGCGACTGCGGCGCATCGAGCAAGTCTTTGGCGACTTCCCCAAACTCAAAGAACGTGCCAACCAATTGGCTGGCACCATGAGCGGGGGCGAGCAACAGATGGTGGCCGTGGCCCGCGCCATGATGAGCGCACCGCGCCTGCTGATGCTCGACGAGCCCTCTTTGGGCTTGGCGCCCAAAATGGTCGATGAGCTGCTGGGCATCGCCCGGCGCATTGCCGACGCTGGCACCACGGTGCTGATGGTCGAGCAAAACGTCAAGAAGGCGTTGGCTGTTGCCGATCGCGGCTACGTGCTCGAGCGCGGTCAGATCGTCGCGAGCGGGGATGCCCGCTTGCTCACGCGCTCGTCGGTGGTGCTGGAGGCTTACTTGGGCGCGGACGGCACGGAAACCACCGACGCCCGCGACGCCATGCAGCGCCGCAAGCCCCAAAGCACGACGTGATGTCCGCTCAACACCCCAAACCCCAAGGTTTATTCATTCACTCCTATTGACTCCAAGAGGTTCCGCCATGTCTAACTTGTCGATGCTCATCAATGGCCTGAAAGTCACCGCTGAAAAAGGCGCAACTTTCGAGCGACGCAATCCGCTCGATGGCACCGTGGCCACCCGTGCGCCGGCGGCCAGTCCGCAAGACGCGGTCATGGCAGTCGAAGCCGCTGCCGAAGCCTTCCGCACCTGGAGCGAGACGGGCCCGAGCGAGCGCCGTACCCTCCTGCTCAAAGCCGCAGACGCCCTGGAGGCGAAAACCCCGGCGTTCATTGAGGCGGTGTCTGCCGAAACCGGGGCCACCGCCATGTGGGCTGGCTTTAACGTCTTTCTGGCTGCAGGCATGATTCGCGAGGCCGCGGCCTTGACCACCCAAGTCGCGGGCGAGGTGATCCCCTCCGACATTCCCGGCAGCCTCGCCATGGGCGTGCGTCAACCGGCGGGCGTGGTCTTGGGCATCGCGCCATGGAACGCCCCCATCATTCTGGGCGTGCGCGCCATTGCCACGCCCTTGGCTTGCGGCAACACCGTGATCCTCAAGGGCAGCGAAAACTGCCCCCGCACGCACCAGTTGATCGTCGAGGCCTTCCAAGACGCTGGTTTCCCCCCGGGCGTGTTGAACTACATCACCAACGCGCCGGCCGACGCCGGTGCCGTGGTCGAGGCCATGGTTTCTCATCCGGCCGTGCGACGCGTCAACTTCACGGGCAGCACGCGAGTGGGCCGCTTGATCGCCATGACCTGCGCCAAATACCTCAAGCCAGCGGTGTTGGAGTTGGGGGGCAAAGCCCCGATGGTGGTGCTCGATGACGCCGATCTCGACGAAGCCGTCAACGGCGCGGCCTTTGGCTGCTTTGCCAACAGCGGGCAGATTTGCATGAGCACGGAGCGCTTGATCGTGGATCAAAAAATCGCGGATGAATTCGTGCGTAAATTCGCGGACAAAGCCAAGAACCTGCCCTTGGGTGACCCGCGCAAACCGGATCCCGTGGTGCTGGGGAGCGTCATTGGCATGAGCACCGTCGAGCACTGCAACGCCTTGATCGATGACGCCGTGGCCAAAGGGGCCAAGCTGGTGTGTGGTGGCAAAGCCGAGAACACGCTCATGCCCGCGACCCTGCTCGACCATGTCACCCCCGCCATGCGCATCTACCATGAAGAAACCTTCGGGCCGGTCAAGGCCATCGTGCGCGTCAATGGTGTGCAAGAGGCCGTGGCCTGCGCCAACGACAACGAGTACGGCTTGAGCGCAGCCGTTTTTGGCCGCGACATCGCACGGGCCTACAACGTCGCGCGGAAAATCGACAGTGGCATCTGCCACGTCAATGGACCCACCGTGCACGACGAAGCGCAGATGCCCTTCGGCGGCGTCAAGGGCTCGGGCCTAGGGCGCTTTGGCGGCAAGGCCGGCATTCACGAGTTCACGGAGCTGCGCTGGATCACCTTGCAAACCCAGCCTCGTCAGTATCCGTTCTAAGCTTGAAGGTCTTCTGGGGGGCTGATCGCGGTCATGCCCTCTAGCCGGTCGAAAGCGTCTGGCCATGCCTGTCGGTGAAGTAGTCGGCCAGAGGGGCAGTGAAGTCCCTGAGGAGAAAAAAGGTCAAAGGCATCACCGGGTGGTCGCTTGGGTTGCATGTTTCCGCATGGATTCATTTCATTGCCGCTCGCGCGGCCTCAGCCAGAAAACCTGAACGGGTCGCACCATGCGACTTGGCATATTCATCGATTCTGGCCAAGAGGCGACTCGGCAACGTGATGTTGATCTTTTGGGCTTTGCCCTCAAAGCGTGTGACGTCGACATCGACCAGCGCCCAGACCCAGCCATTGAACTCAGGGTCTTTTTGCCAATCGGCGAGTGGGCGTGCAACGGGTATATCCATATGGTCCGCTGCCAGAATTTCGCAGTGCGCCTCAATGGCCTCCACAGCGTTTACAAAGGCCTCTTCAGCCGAATCACCTGCAGAGAAGCAGCCGGGGAGATCAGGCACGACGACACCCCAAGCCGTGTTCTCGCTCGCAGGTTCAAGGGCGATCGGAAATTTCATAGCGGCACTCCTCTACTTCAATCCAGCTTGCTTCAACAGCTTATGGATCAGGCCCGCACCCAAATCGAGCTTAGGGTGCGGAACGCTGATATGGCCAGGCTTGGTCGGGAGCCCTTATCATAACGAGGCGTTGGATTTTTGCGGTGCTCTAAAGGGGCTATCTGGGAAGGCGCTTGCATCATTCATTCAAGAACTGGTCAAAACTGAGATTGCTTCGTCCAAAACCCTTGAAGAAGTTGCCTATCGTG
>VEQC01000097.1 GCA_018883455.1 Limnohabitans sp.
CCACGGGTCCACGCCATGCCCACAGGCTTGACGCCCACCGTGTTTGCCATGCTCCAACCCTTGTCCGTGGGTCCATCGGCACAAGATTTGGTGGAGGGCGCGTCTTGCTTGAGCGCGGAGGAATTTCGCTGGAGGCTAGGCCAGATCAAATCCACGAGTTTGCTCGGCTCGGTCATGGCGCGGCAAATCAGCCAAGATGTCGGCGCGGCGGAGACCATTCTGCACCGGGATGGCTGGCTGACCGAAGGCTCTGCCTCCAACGTTTGGGTGGTCAAAGCGGGTCAAGTGTTTGGGGTGCCCAAGGACAGCGGCGTGCTCGAGGGCATCCGCTATGAGCTGCTGGAGGAGTTGTGCGCCCAAGAATCCCTGAAGCTCACATACCGTCCCATTGCGTGGACGGAAGTGCTCCAAGCCGATGAGTTGTTGCTGAGTTCAGCGAGCAAGGAAATCCTGGCGGTGACCCAACTGGATGGACGAGCCGTGGGCACGGGCAAACCTGGGCCGGTTTGGCATCGTCTCTATACCGCTTACCAAAACGCCTTGCCTGGCTAGCGCAGAGGCCAGGGTGCATGCCTGCTTGATGCCTAAGGAAAGCCCGATTGTTAACTTAACATAATATACATCGTATCTAATCAAGGTGGAGGTGACGGGGTGAACGTTCAACCCCGTTCAGGCAAAAGCCACATTCACCTTCTTCGCGCTCTCGACCAATTCCTGCCAAGTCGCGGGATCGATGCGCAGGCCTTGGGCCATGCGTTCCTGGCGCGCGGCGCGCTCGGGTTCGCCGGGGAGTTGCACACCCAGCGGCTGGCCGGGCGCGGCGGGGCTTTGTTTGAGCCAGTCCAGAAAGGCGCGGGTCTCGGCAAAGAAGGCGTCTTGGGTGCCGAGTTTGACGGGGTCGACCACCACACAGAACATGCTGTTGAAGACGGCGCGACGGCCATCGGCTTCGCGGTGCCAAGTACCGCCGCCGCTCAGCGCGCCACCCAGCAGCTCGGCCACCACGGCCAGACCAAAGCCTTTGTATTCGCCAAAGGTCTTGAGCGCACCCATGCGGCCATCGGCTTGCGGAACCACCACCACGCCGGGATCGGTCGTGGGTTGGCCTTGGGCGTCGATCAAATAGCCCTCGGGCACGCGCCGGCCTTCGTTATGGGCCACGCGCATCTTGCCTTGGGCCACGCGGCTGGTGGCGAAATCCAAAATGAAGGCGCGCGATGGATCGGGCGAGCCGGGCGTTCCCACCGGAATGCCCATGCAAATGGGGTTGGTGCCAAAACGACCATCCGAGCCGCCTGCGGGCGCAACCACGGGGCGCGCGTCCACGTTCACAAAATGCAAGGACACCCAGCCGTGCTCGGCCGCCATTTCTGCAAAGTGGCCAATGCGGCCCAGGTGGTGGGCATGGGCGAGGGTGAAGACGCAGCAGCCAAACTGGCGCACGCGCGCAAAGGCGAGCTCCATGGCTTGCACCCCCACCCACTGGCCAAAACCGCCCTGCCCGTCCAGCCCCATCAAGGCGCCGGCATCCACACGCACGGCTGCATCGGCTTTGGGGTTCAAGCGCCCTTCCAAAATGGCATCCACATAACGCGGGGCCATGCCCACGCCATGCGAGTCGTGTCCACTGAGGTTGGCCAAGACCAGGTTGGCGGCCACCTGCTGGGCGACTTTTTCATCGCTGCCCGCGGCTTGCAGGAGAAGGCGCACGCGGCGCGTGAGATCGTCGGCGGAAAGAGTTTGCATACGAAGGAATAATCACATGACCGCGCCGAGTTGCCACGGCACGAATTCGTTTTGACCATAGCCGTGGGCTTCACTCTTGGTGACTTGCCCACTGGCGCAGGCGAGGATGTGCTGAAAAATGCGCTCGCCCAGGGTGTCAATGTCGAGGGTGCCATCGACCACGTCGCCGCAATTGATGTCGATGTCTTCTTGCTGGCGGTGCCACAGGGCGCTATTGGTCGAGAGCTTGAGCGAGGGGGCCGGAGCGCAGCCATAGGCCGAACCGCGGCCGGTGGTAAAGCAAATCATGTTCGCCCCACCCGCGACTTGGCCCGTGGCGCTCACCGGGTCGTACCCTGGGGTATCCATGAACACAAAGCCCCGCGCCGTCACGGGCTGGGCGTACTCATAGACCGCCTTCAAATTGGTGGTTCCGCCCTTGGCAACGGCACCAAGAGACTTCTCAAAAATCGTGGTGAGTCCGCCCTTTTTGTTGCCGGGCGAGGGGTTGTTGTCCATCTTGCCGCCCTGGGAGCGGGTGTAGGACTCCCACCAACGAATGCGCGCCACGAGCTGACGGCCCACGGCTTCGCTCACCGCGCGGCGGGTGAGCAGGTGCTCGGCGCCATAGATTTCCGGGGTCTCGCTCAGAATGGCGGTGCCGCCATGCGCGACGAGGCGGTCCACCGCGGCGCCCAGTGCGGGATTGGCGCTGATGCCGGAGTAACCGTCCGAGCCGCCACACTGCAAGCCCACCACGATGTGTTCGGCGCTGCAGGGCACGCGCTCGACCGCGTTGGCGTGCGGGAGCATCTCGCGCACCATGGCGATGCCTTTTTCAATGGTTTGGGAGGTGCCCCCCGAGTCCTGAATGTTGAAGGTGCGCAAGAGCGCGCCCTCTTCGAGGTGCGAGCGGGCAAGCCAGGTGTGAATCTGGTTGGATTCGCAGCCCAAACCCACCACCAACACGCCGGCCACGTTTGCATGCCGCGCGTAACCGGCGAGGGTGCGCTCGAGCACCTGCAAGCCCTCCCCTTCACTGTCCATGCCACAGCCCGTGCCGTGGGTGAGTGCCACCACGCCATCGACATGCGGGTACGCCGCAAGCGCCTCGGGGTGGTAGCGACGCGAGAAATGGTCGGCAATCGCACGCGCCACCGTGGCCGAGCAGTTCACGCTCGAGAGCACCAAGACGTAATTGCGCGTGGCCACTCGACCATCGCGGCGCACGATGCCCTGGAAAAAAGCCTCTTTGCGGGCCGGCTCGGGTTTGAGGTCGGCGCCATAGGCGTAATCCCGGTCGGCGTTGAGGCTGTCGTCGCGCAAGCCCAAGTTGTGCACGTGCACATGCTCACCTGCGGCAATCGCGGCGGTGGCATACCCAATGACTTGGTTGTAGCGGCGCACGGCGTCGCCGGGGCTCAAGTCGCGCAGGGCGATTTTGTGGCCCGGGGGGACCAGGCCGCGCACCGCCACGCCGCCGTGCACACGTGTGCCGCCCACGAGTTGCTGGCGCGCGATGCACACATCGTCTTGCGGGTGCAGGAGGATAAATGGCTCCACCATGAGGGGCTCCTTGGGGTGTGGTCAGTTCGACCAGCCGCCGTCAATGATTTGGGCGGTACCGGTGGTGAAGGCGGATTCGTCGCTCGCGAGGTAGACCGCCAATGCCGCGATCTCCTCCACGCGGCCGAGGCGCCCCATGGGTTGGCGCGCGATGAACGCGGCTTCCACCTGCTCCAGGGTTTGTCCACTGGCCTTGGCCTGGGCGGCGATGCGATCGCGCAGCGAGGGTGACTCCACCGTGCCGGGGCAAATCGCGTTGCAGCGCACGCCGCGGGTGATGTAGTCTGCCGCCACGGCCTTGGTCAGGCCAATGATGGCTGCCTTGGTCGTGCCATACACAAAGCGGTTGGGCGCGCCCTTGATGCTGCCCGCCACCGAAGCCACGTTAATGATCGAGCCTTTGCCCTTGGCCAGCATGCCGGGCAAAAAGGCCTTGATCGTGCGGTATTGCGAACGCACATTGAGGTTGAAGGCAAAGTCCCACTCGTCTTCGGTGCAGTCGAGCACCGTGCCCGCGTGCACAAAGCCGGCCCCGTTGAACAAAATGTCCACCTGTGGGTGCTGCGCGGCGAAGGCTTGGATGGCCTCGGGTTTCAACACATCCAAAATGGCCGTGGTGCAGCCCGCCTCGGCCTTGAGGCTGGCGAGTGTGTCGGCGTTGATGTCGGTGGCCACGACCTGGGCCCCCTCACGCGCGAAAGCCAAGGCGGTGGCGCGGCCAATGCCTTGTCCCGCCGCCGTGACAACGGCGGTCTTGCCCGCCAGACGTTGCGAAGCGCTCATGCGCAGGTCTCCTTCAGGTGATTTTGATTTGGTTGAGTTTCTCTTGCGCCTGGACCAAGGCCGGCACAAAGCCCTTGCCGTAGCCCAGCGCACTGGCCAAGGCCAGGGATTGGTGCACGCCCTCCCCCACCACCGTGGGGATACCCAGGCCTTCGCCCAGGTGGGTGTAGTAGCGCACGTCCTTGCGGGCGTTGTCGAGCTCAAACTTGAGCCCATCGAATTGCCCGTCGAGGGTTTTGGCCATGGCTTGGAAGAGCCCGCAGTTGACTGGCCCCGCGCTCACGAGGGAGACCAATTGGCGCAGGTCCACACCGGCCTTGGTGCCCACCGCGAAGGCTTCGGCCGTGGCGTTGCAAATGGCTTGGGCGATGAAGTTGTTGAGCAACTTGATGGTGTGCCCTGCGCCCGGACCGCCCACATGAAAGATGTTCTCGGCAAAACAGGCAATCACGGGCTTGATGCACTCAAACACCGAAGGCTCGGCGCCGACCATCACGTTGAGCTTGCCCGCCTCGGCTTCCACGGGGGTGCGTGAGAGCGGCGCGTCCACAAACGTCACCCCCGCGGCCGCAGCCTGCTCGCGCAAGCTCGCGGTGGAGAGCGGCTCGCTCGTGGAGCTGTCGATGATGATCAGGTCTTTCTTGGGTTTGCTGAGCAAACCTTGCGGGCCCAAAACGGCCTGTTCCACCTGCGGCGAGCCCGTCACGCAAATAAACACCACGTCACACTGGCTGCCCAGCGCTGCCGGGCTGTCGGCCTTTTGCGCACCGGCGGCGAGCAAATCGGCCACGCGCTCGGTGTTGCGGTGAACCGTCAGGTGCAGGCGGTGTCCTTTGGCTTGCAGGTGTTTGGCCATGCCGTGCCCCATCAGGCCCGATGCACCAATGAATCCGATGTCCATATGCGTTCTCCTCAGGTAAAGATCAACCGCGACCGACAAATGGCATTTGTGTGGCCATGACGGTGGTGAACAAGATGTTGGATGAAAGCGGCAACTTGGCCATGGTGAGGAAGGTCTCCACCACCGAAGCCATCTCCATCCGGGCTTCGGCTTTGACGCTGCCATCGGCCTGAGGCACGCCCTGGGTCATTTTGAGGGTCATGTCGCTGGCCACATTGCCAATGTCGATCTGCCCCACGGCAATGTTGTGGGCGCGCCCGTCTAAGTTGGCCGCACGGGTCAGCCCCGTGATGGCGTGCTTGGTCGCGGTGTAGGCAATGGAGCCCGGGCGCGGCGCGTACGCCGAGATGGAGCCGTTGTTGATGATGCGCCCGCCCTTGGGGTCTTGCTGCTGCATGATGCGAAATGCGTTGGAGAGGCAGAAAAAAGCGCCATTGAGGTTGATGTCCACGGCCTCACGCCACTTGGCGGGGTCGTAATCGCCCGGCAAGCAATAGGGCATGGACACGCCCGCATTGTTAAAGAGCAAATCGACGCGGCCAAAACGCCCGACGATGGTGTCAAAGGCGCGCGCGACATCGGCCTCGCGGGAGACATCCGTGGGCACGGCCAGGGCGTTGGCGCCTTGGGCACCGGCTTCGGCAATGGCCGCTTGCAAGGCATCGGCACGCCGACCGATCAGGGCCACCTGCCAGCCTTCTTTCAACAAGGCCAGGGCACAGGCTTTGCCAATACCGGAGCTCGCCCCGGTGATCACGGCGGTTTGGGTCATGGAACTATCCTTCGCAGAAAAAAATCAGTGGTTGTCTTTGGGCACGGCCGCACCACGCTGACCGCGCAAAAAGTCCAGATCCGCGCCCTCGTCGGCTTGCAGGACATGGTCAATGTAGAGCTTCCAGTAGCCACTTTGCATGGCGGGAGCGGGGGGGGTCCAGGCCGCTTGGCGGCGCGCCAACTCGGCCTCGTCCACATGCAAATGCAGACTGCGCGCGGCCACATCGAGGGTGATCAAATCCCCGTTTTGCACCAAGGCCAAAGGCCCGCCCGCAGCGGCCTCGGGCGCGGTGTGCAGCACCACCGTGCCGTAGGCCGTGCCGCTCATGCGCGCGTCCGAGATGCGCACCATGTCGGTGATGCCTTTGCGCAGCACCTTCGGGGGCAGCGGCATGTTGCCCACTTCGGCCATGCCGGGGTAGCCCTTGGGGCCGCAGTTCTTGAGCACCAAAATGCAGGTTTCGTCCACATCGAGGGCTTCGTCGTCAATGCGGCGGTGAAAATCGTCGCTGTCTTCAAACACCACAGCCCGGCCGGTGTGCTTCATGAGCTCGGGCGTGGCGGCGCTGGGCTTGATCACGGCCCCGCGTGGGGCGAGGTTGCCGCGCAAGACGGCAATGCCGGCCTTGTCCTTGAAGGGCTGCGCCAAGGGTTGAATGACCTGCGGGTTGTAGTTTTGCGCGTTGGCGATGTTTTCGCCAACGGTTTTGCCGTTCGCCGTGACGGCGTTTAAGTGCAGGTGTTGGGCGATTTCCTTCATCACGACCGGCAAGCCACCGGCGTAGCAAAAATCTTCCATCAGGTACTGACCCGAGGGTTGGAGGTTGACCAGGCAGGGCATTTCGGAGCCCAGGCGGTCAAAGTCATCGATGCTCAACGGTACGCCCAAGCGCCCGGCAATGGCAATGAGGTGAATGACCGCGTTGGTCGAACCCCCAATGGCCGCGAGCGTGCGGATGGCGTTTTCAAAAGCCTCACGCGTGAGAATCTGGGAGATGGTGACATCGTCTTTGACGAGCTGCACGATGCGCCGCCCCGCCTCGCGCGCGAGCACGTTGCGACGGCCGTCCACCGCGGGGTAGGCGGCGTTGCCCGGCAAGCCAATGCCCAGCGCTTCGACCATGCTGGCCATGGTGGAGGCCGTGCCCATGGTCATGCAATGCCCGTGGCTGCGGTGCATGCAACTCTCGGCCTCAAAGAAATCCTGCAGCTTGAGGGTGCCTGCGCGCACTTGCTCGCTCATGCTCCAAACGCCCGTGCCCGAGCCCAGCTCCTGGCCGCGCCATTTGCCGTTGAGCATGGGGCCACCGCTCACGCCGATGGTGGGCAGGTTCGCGCTCGAAGCGCCCATCAACAGGGAGGGCGTGGTTTTGTCGCAGCCCATCAAGAGCACCACCCCGTCAATCGGATTGCCCCGAATGCTCTCCTCCACATCCATGCTCGCCAAATTGCGATAGAGCATGGCCGTGGGGCGCATGAGCGTCTCGCCCAGCGACATGACAGGAAACTCCAAGGGGAACCCGCCGGCCTCGTACACCCCAATCTTGACCTGCTCGGCCAAGGTGCGGAAATGGGAATTGCAGGGGGTGAGCTCGCTAAACGTGTTGCAAATGCCAATGACCGGACGGCCATCGAATTGGTCATGGGGCACACCCTTGCCCTTGACCCAGCTGCGATACGCAAAACCATCTCGGTCCTGACGCCCAAACCACTGTTGGCTGCGCATCTCGGCGGGGTTCTTTTTGGGGGAATCCTGGCTCATGTCGTCCTCTTGTGGGCGCGCTTGCGGGGCGCGTTGTCTGTTGTGGTCTTATGGTAATACGATTGAAAGGAGCGCGTGCGCAACGCATCACAAAGCAGACTCGGGAATACCCCAATGCCCCGTCGCGCGCGTGACGCTTTGAGGCAGAATCGCGCGCTATCGTCTTTCACTCAAGACCTCACCAGCGGAGAAACCCTTTGCCCAAATCTGACATTCATGTGCTCTCAGCGATCAAGTTGTCGCCCTTTTATGAACCGCTGGTTCGCGAGCAATTCATCTTTCACGATCGCCTGCACGAAACCGACCCCAAGGCCTTTGCCGCCATCGCCCCACAGATTCGCGGCATCGCCGGCAGCGGGGAATCCAAGGTCAGTGGCGAGCTCATTGCCCAGTGCCCGAACCTGGAAATCATCTCGGTTTTTGGCGTGGGCTATGACGGCGTGGACGTGGCCGCGGCGAGGGCCAAAGGCGTCATGGTCACGCACACGCCCAATGTGCTCAATGACGATGTGGCCGATCTGGCCATCGGCCTGATGCTCAGCGCCGCGCGCCAATTGCCCCAAGCCGACCGTTATGTGCGCGAGGGGCGCTGGGCAGAAATTGGCCCCATGCCGCTTGCACGCAAAGTCTCCGGTGCCAAGCTCGGCATCGTGGGCATGGGGCGCATTGGCCAAGCCATTGCCCAGCGCGCACTGGCGTTCAACATGTCCGTGGCCTACACCACCCGCAGCCCCAAATCGGTCCCTTTCACCCATGTCCCCAACGTGGTCGACCTCGCCCGCCAGAGCGATTACCTCATCGTGATCACACCGGGCGGCGCCGCCACTCGCCATTTGATCAATGCCGAGGTTTTGGCGGCCCTGGGCCCCGAGGGCATTTTGGTCAATGTGGCGCGCGGCTCCGTGGTGGATGAAGCCGCACTGATTGACGCGCTGGAGCGCAAGGTCATTGCCGGTGCAGGGCTGGATGTTTTTCAAAATGAGCCCCATGTGCCCGAAGCCCTGCGCGCCGTGCCCCACGTGGTCTTGGCACCGCACATTGGTAGCGCCACGAGCCAAACCCGCAAAGCCATGGGGGATTTAGCCTTTGCCAACCTGCAAGCCCACTTCGAAGGACGCCCCGTGATCACCCCGGTGCCAGAGTGTCAATAACGCTAGGGAAACTCCCTAGGGCTGGCTTTTTCAATCATCATACGATTGTGCCTGTCTGGACAACACCCTCCGGCACATTCACATCATTTGGAGACACGCATGAAAATGAAAAACGTTTTGGTGGGCACCCTCGTGGCCACTGGTTTGCTCAGTGCCGCACTGCCTTCTTTTGCGCAGCAGCAGCGCAAGCTCACCGTTTGGTGGGTCAAGGGTTTCTACAAGGCGGAGGACGACGCCCTGTTTGAGGCGATCAAGAAGTTCGAAGCCAAGAACAAGGACATCAAGATTGAGCTGTCCCAGTACCCCATTCAGGACATGATCCCCAAGACCGTGGCCGCCCTCGACTCCGGCTCTCCCCCGGATGTGGCCTATGCCGATGTGTATGACTTCCAAGTCACGGCCAAGTGGGCCTACGACGGCAAACTCGAAGATGTCTCCAGCATCATCGACAAGGTGCGCAACAACTTTGAGCCCAATGCGCTCTCGACCACCTTCCTCTACAACAACGCGGCCAAGAACCGGGCCTACTACGC
>VEQC01000098.1 GCA_018883455.1 Limnohabitans sp.
CACTTGTGCCAACCACTGGATGCCGCAGGAAGTGAACATGAACCGCGACATCGCCCTCTGGAAAGATCCCAACGGTCTTTCGGAAGACGAGCGCCGCATCATCAAGCGCAACCTGGGTTTCTTTGTCACGGCAGACTCCTTGGCGGCAAACAACATCACCTTGGGGACTTACCGCCACATCACGGCCCCCGAGTGCCGTCAGTTCCTGCTGCGCCAAGCCTTCGAAGAGGCGATTCACACCCACGCCTACCAATACATTGTGGAATCCCTCGGCTTGGACGAGTCCGAAATCTTCAATGCCTACCATGAGGTTTCGTCGATTCGCGACAAGGACGAGTTCCTGATCCCGTTCATCGACGTGATCATGGATCCGAACTTCAAGACCGGCACCCCCGAAGCTGACCAAACCCTGCTGAAGTCACTCATCGTGTTTGCCTGCCTGATGGAAGGTCTCTTCTTCTATGTGGGCTTTACCCAGATCTTGGCTCTGGGGCGTCAAAACAAGATGACCGGGGCTGCAGAGCAGTACCAGTACATCCTGCGCGATGAATCCATGCACTGCAATTTCGGTATCGACCTGATCAACCAGATCAAGCTCGAGAACCCCCATCTTTGGACCAGCGAGTTCAAGGCTGAAATCAAAGCGCTCTTTCTCAAGGCCGTCGAATTGGAGTACCGCTACGCCGAAGACACCATGCCCCGCGGTGTGCTCGGGCTCAATGCGTCCATGTTCAAAGGTTATTTGCGCTACATCGCCAACCGCCGCGCGACCCAAATCGGGCTCGACGCGCTCTTCCCGAACGAGGAAAACCCCTTCCCCTGGATGAGCGAAATGATCGACCTGAAAAAAGAACGTAACTTCTTCGAAACCCGTGTGATCGAGTACCAATCCGGTGGTGCTCTGTCCTGGGACTGAAATCTCACCCATGATTCCTGCTTTGCCTCACACCATCCCAGCGTTCGACAGAGACGCGGTGGGGGGCACACCCCGTTCATGGCGCTGGACCCGGGTCCAGCGCCATGAATCGCTTGGCGCTTTTCTTGCGTCGAGTGTTTCCACCATGATCTCTAATTGATCTAGGAGAAAATCAATGGCAACTGCAAAAAAACCGGCCGCAAAGAAGGCCCCTGCGAAGAAGAAAACTGCGGCTAAAAAGCCCGCAGCCAAAAAGGCGGTAGCGAAGAAGCCCGCCGCCAAGAAGGCCGCCGCCAAAAAGCCGGCAGCCAAGAAGCCTGCTGTGAAGAAAGTGGCCGCTAAGAAGCCGGCCGCGAAAAAGCCCGCAGCCAAGAAGCCTGCAGCGAAAAAGCCCGCGGCCAAAAAAGCCGTAGCGAAAAAGCCCGCAGCGAAGAAAGCCGCCAAGAAAGCGGTGAAGAAAGCCGTCGCCAAGAAGAAGCCGGCCGCGAAAAAGCCTGCTGCGAAAAAGGCTGCCAAAAAACCGGCTGCGAAAAAGAAAGCTGCGAAAGCGCCTGCTGCCCGTGCGCAGACCACGTTAAACCCGCAAGCCGCTTGGCCGTTTCCCACGGCCAGCAAGCCCTGAGTCTTCGGACTCACGGCGACGGTGGTAACACCGTCATAAAGCCCGAAGCCTTGTGCTTCGGGTTTTTTTATGCGCGCGCCTCAGAGGAGATCGGCGACGGTGTAGTTTTGCGGACCGCGATGGGCGATCTTGCGGGCCCCCACGCGATTGCCCAAGGCCGCGCAGCGCAGCAGATCCCAGCCTTGCTCCAAGCCGTAGAGCAAGGCGCCGCGCCAGGCGTCTCCACAGCCCGTGGGGTCGACCACCGCAGTGGGCGCCACGGGGGGCACATGGGTCATCTGTCCGTCAACCCAGACCTCGCAGCCCTGGGCGCCCAAGGTGACGATGAGTCCGCGCACCTGACGCGAGATCGCGGCGCTGTCGAGGCCGGTGCGATCGCTGAGCATTTTGCCCTCGTAGTCGTTCACAGTGACCCAGGTGGCTTGATCGATGAAACGCCGCAGCTCCACGCCATCGAACATGGGCAGGCCTTGGCCCGGATCAAAAACGAAGGGAATGTCTGCCGCCTTCATTTGCTCCGCGTGCAGGAGCATCGCGTCGCGTCCGTCGGGCGAGATGATGCCCAGGCGGACCTGCGGATCGGGTTTGATCTGCAAGCGGTGCGCCTGCGCCATGGCCCCAGGATGAAAGGCGGTGATCTGGTTGTTGTCGCGATCGGTCATGATCATGGCCAAGGCGGTATAGGTGTCCTCCACCGCCAAGACATGCTGGGTGGAGATGCCCAGGTCTTGCAAGCGGCTGATGTACTCACCCCCATCGCGCCCGAGCGCCGCCATCGGCCGCGGCTCTCCCCCCAATGCTTTGAGGCTGTAGGCAATATTGCCCGCGCATCCGCCAAAGTCGCGCCGCAACTCCGGCACGAGAAACGAGACATTCAAAATATGCAATTGATCGGCCAAGATTTGATCGGCAAACCGTCCTTCAAAGCTCATGATCGTGTCAAACGCAAGCGACCCACAAATCAAACTGGCCATGGCCATCCTCTCTTCTATGCTCAGGGGTAAAAAATCAGTGCCCGGAAACCATTGATGCGCTCGCGCTGGGGCGACTGCACGTCAAAGCGAATTTGGGTCCGCCATTCACGCAGGCCGGGCAACACCGGCTCTGGGCTCAGATCCCAGGATTGGAAAACGCGTCGAATGACGATTTGCTCTTGGGCATCGAGCAAGCTCAGCTCCAGCGCCGGCGTGGCCATGGGGTGCTGGCGTTGGTTGCGAATGCGCAGCTTGAGCCAATAACTGCCATCCGGATCTTGTGTGAAGGAAGAACCTTCGATCACCCAGGCTTGCGGGTCGGCAGGCCAGGCCAGTTGGCAGCCCCACACCTCACACCACGATTCGCCCAAGTTGCGCAAGGCGGGCGATTGGGCCGCCCAGTAGTCACGCTGGGCATGCAGCCCTTGGAGCAACAAGGTGAGCAAGGCCAGCAAAGCCATGCCCCCCCAGAGGCGATCGATGCCCAAGGGCAGCTTTGGGTCCGCCGCCACCGCGGCATCGGCCGTGCGTGTGGCGGATGGGCGCGAAGGTGATGTCGGTGCAGCAGCCGTGAGGGAGGCCGAGGAACGGTCCGATGCGGGCAAGGCAGCGCGCTGTTTGGCTTTTTGCGCCAGCGCCGTGAGGCGACGCGTCTCCACGGCGGTGACGGGCTCGGGCACTTCGAGCACCGGCGTCTCGGCGGCCAAGGAAGGTTCGAAGTGTTTGGCAGCTTCAAACACCGTGCTGCAACGCCCACAGCGCACCCAACCCTTGGCAAGGCCTAGCTGCTCCGGCGTGACTTTGAACGCCGTTTGACAATCGGGGCAATGGGTGAGTCGCATCAGCGTTGCGCCACCATCAGGATCCAGCCCTCTTGCTCGTCGGCCACGGTGAGCGCGACCATCGGGGCGTAGGCGGCTTGCAATTCTTCGGCTTGGCGCGCCAGTATGCCCGCCAGAACCAAATGTCCGCCTGGTGCGACGTGTTGGCACAGCAGCGGCGCGAGCACTTTGAGGGGCGTGGCCAAGATATTGGCCAACACCACTTGGTACTGGCCTTGGGCTTGATCGGGCAAGCCGGCGTGCAGTTGCGTGGCGTTGGCGCGCGCATTGTCCTGCGTGGCCTGGACGGCAGCGGGATCGATGTCGACCGCGTCGACCGTCTGGGCCCCATGCAACGCGGCCCCAATGGCCAAGATACCCGAGCCACAACCGTAGTCCAACACCCGCGCCTCAGGGGGCATGTGCCGCGCGATCCAGCTCAGGCACATGCGCGTGGTGGGGTGGGTGCCGGTGCCAAAGGCGAGGCCCGGATCCAAACGGATGACGGTTTTGGCTTGCGCGGGGGGCTCGTGCCAAGTCGGCACAATCCAAAATTCTGGCGTGATTTCCACCGGCGCGAATTGCGACTGGGTCAAACGCACCCAATCTTGATCGGCCACGGTCGCAATGGCTTCGACCGCGCAGTGCTCGAAAAAATCCTGCGGGGCGAGCAATCGGGCCGCTTGCTCTGCCTCCTCCTCCAGATTGAACAAGGCGGTGACGCGTGAGCGCTGCCAGCCCTCACGCGGGGGCGGCATGCCCGGCTCACCAAAAAGGGCTTGCTCAGCATCGGTTTGGGCGTCGGCATCTTCCACCGACACACTTAGCGCGTCCAGGGCCTCTAGCGCATCCGAGAGGGACTCCACTCGGTCTTGAGGGCAAAGCAGGCGCAGCTCGACCATCAGCGTTTGTGGGCGGCGAGCCACTCTTCCAGGTAATGGATATTCGTGCCGCCTTGAACGAATTTGGCGTCGACCATCAACTCGCGGTGCAAGGGGATATTGGTCTGGATGCCCTCGACCAAGGTCTCGGCCAGCGCCGTGCGCATGCGCGCGAGCGCTTGGTCTCGGTTGTCGCCGTGGACGATGATCTTGCCAATCATGGAGTCGTAATTGGGCGGCACAAAGTAGTTGGTGTAGGCGTGCGAGTCGACCCGCACCCCCGGGCCACCGGGGGCGTGCCACATGGTGATGCGCCCAGGCGAAGGGGTGAATCGAAACGGATCCTCGGCGTTGACGCGGCACTCCAGGGCGTGCCCCTTGATTTGGATGTCGCGCTGGGAGAACGGCAACTTCAGGCCTGCCGCCACCATGATCTGGGTTTTGACCACATCGATGCCCGTGATGTACTCGGTCACGGGATGCTCCACCTGCACCCGGGTGTTCATTTCAATGAAATAGAACTCGCCGTTTTCGTACAGAAATTCAAAGGTGCCGGCGCCGCGATAGCCAATCTTTTTACACGCTGCGGCGCAACGATCGCCAATTTTCTCGATCAGCTTACGGGGAATACCGGGTGCCGGCGCTTCTTCAATGACTTTTTGGTGACGGCGTTGCATGGAGCAATCCCGCTCCCAAAGGTGCACGGCGTTGCGGTGCTTGTCCGCCAACACCTGGATTTCAATGTGCCGGGGGTTTTGCAGGAATTTCTCCATGTACACCGCCGGATTGCCAAAGGCGGCACCCGCCTCGGCCTTGGTCATTTGTACGGCGTTGATGAGGGCCGCTTCCGTGTGTACCACGCGCATGCCACGGCCACCGCCACCGCCCGCCGCCTTGATGATGACGGGGTAGCCGATGCTCTTGGCGATCTTGCGGATTTGGGCAGGGTCGTCGGGCAACTCCCCCTCGGAGCCCGGCACGCAAGGCACGCCAGCCCGAATCATGGCCTGCTTGGCGGAAACCTTGTCCCCCATGATGCGGATGGACTCGGGCGTGGGCCCGATGAATTGGAAGCCGCTTTTCTCAACCCGCTCCGCGAAATCGGCGTTTTCGCTCAAAAACCCATAGCCGGGGTGAATGGCCTCGGCATCCGTCACTTCCGCCGCCGCAATGATGGCCGGCATGTTGAGGTAACTCTGCGGAGAGGGGGCGGGACCGATGCAAACGGCTTCGTCGGCGAGTTTGACGTATTTGGCCTCGCGGTCGGCTTCGGAGTACACCATCACCGCCTGCACGCCCAGTTCGCGGCAAGCGCGTTGGACGCGCAG
The DNA here is from genome assembly GCA_018883455.1 of Limnohabitans sp. Classification (GTDB taxonomy): domain Bacteria; phylum Pseudomonadota; class Gammaproteobacteria; order Burkholderiales; family Burkholderiaceae_C; genus Limnohabitans. The sequence continues at coordinate 5,543 of VEQC01000098.1, forward strand.
GGCGATCTCGCCTCGGTTGGCAATCAGAATCTTTTTGAACATGCCAGCCTTACTCAATGACAAAGAGCGGCGCGCCGTATTCCACCGCCTGACCGTTTTCGGCCAGGATTTGGGTGACGGTTCCGGTCTTGTCGGCTTCAATTTCGTTGAGGATCTTCATGGCCTCAATGATGCAGAGGGTCTCGCCCTCCTTGACTTGGGAGCCAATTTCCACAAAAGCCTTGGCACCCGGGCTCGAGGAGCGGTAGAACGTGCCCACCATGGGCGACTTCACCACATGGCCTTGGGGCTCCGCTGGCGCCGCGGCTTCGGCCGTGGGTGCGGGCGCTGCTGCCGCCATCGCTGGGGCCGCTGTCATGGCCACGGGGGCGACAACCGCAGTTGCGGGGGCGGCCACCATGGCGGTGGGCACGCTTTTGACAATCCGAACCTTGCCCTCTGCTTCGGTGATTTCGAGTTCCGATACGTTCGATTCCGACACCAGATCAATCAGTGTCTTGAGCTTTCTCAAATCCATAAATGCACCTTACTTGCAGGAAATTGAGGGTAATTTACACCATTTCGCGGCTTGGATGGGCACTTGGCAGTCACCAAAGGGCCGTCAATGGCTGTCTGCGCGATTGACTGGCGCTCAAAAACACCCTTCAGACCACAAAATCAGTCAAAGATGATTTAAATGAATTTAATTGCAGTTAAAGTTTAATTTCAGCCCAAGCCTTGATTTCCGCCTCGCTGAGCCGGCCCAGCCGCGTGGAATGGACCTCGCCTTTGGCGTTCAAAACGACCGTGTAGGGCAGCGCCCCCGCCTCGTTGCCCAAGGCGCGCATCAATTCCGAGCCGTCGAGCCCGGCGAGCGCGATCGGGTAACTGACGGGATATTGGTTCAAGAACTGCCGCACTCGGCTAGGCTGATCAATTGCCAGACCGATCATTTGCCATCTTTTATCGCGATTTTCACGATAGAAGGCGTCCAATAATGGCATTTCCTCCACACAAGGGGGGCACCAAGTGGCCCAAAAATTGATCACCAAGGCCTGCCCCTGAAAACGGTTCATGGCGATGTCTTGGTTCTCCGGCCCCTGCCATTGGGAGGCCCAAAGCTGGGCCAAACCGGCCGGGGGGATGGGCGGCGACAGACGGCGCCATTGCCAAGCTAGCGCGGCGCCCAGGCCCACCGCGCCAGCGGCGGCGGTCAGAAGCCATTGGCGGCGTTTGTTCATGTTTCTTCTCCTTGCAACAAGCGCTCGAGCGCCATTCGGTCACCGCGCCAGGTCCGCCCTTGGGTGTCGGCACGCAGGGCGCCGCGCAGGTCGTCATGGTCGTGCACGATGAGGTGGATCCAAATCCGGCCGGGCCAGGCGGGCGAGGCCTCGGAGACGCTCAGCGCATCGACCGTCTCGCCCTGAAAACCCTGAATCTGGCTGACCTCGTAGGACTGATTGTGGTCGATTAAAAAAATCTCCAAGCTTTTAGGGTCGTCACAAAAGAGTTCTAAACGAACGTCTTGGTGGCGTGTGGCCGTCCCGCGCCAGACCGCCCCGCTCACATGCGGCCGGAAGGCCTCGAGCCTTTGCATCCAACGCAGGGCGACTTGGCGCAAGACGCGCAGCTCCTCGGGCTGGGTATCGGCGCAAAACAGGGCTAAGTGCTCCCGCACAGCCGCCTCCACCAACTCGTGGCGCGGCAAGGCGGTACGGGGCGGGAGGCCCAAATCGGCCACGGCCTGTCGCTTGGCGCTGGCGTAATCCATGCCTTCTTCGGCAATCCAACGCGCGGCCACTTGGGCGATTTCGTGAGCCAGATCATCATTCATGCTGGGCATTGTGCGTCAGAACGGCGCGCCCCCCTAGAATCCCCTCCCATGCATCTACATATTCTGGGCATTTGCGGGACTTTCATGGGGGGGTTGGCCGCTTTGGCACGCGAGGCGGGGCACACGGTGACCGGCTGCGACGCGGGGGTCTACCCGCCCATGAGCGATCAATTGCGCGCCTTGGGCATTGATTTGGTGGAAGGCTATGGCGCCGACCAAATGGCCTTCAAGCCCGATGTGTTCGTGGTGGGCAATGTGGTGAGCCGAGCGCGCCTGCCCGATGGCCAAGCAAAGTTTCCGCTCATGGAATCGATCCTCAACGCCGGGGCGGCCTACACCAGCGGCCCGCAATGGCTGGCCGACCACCTCTTGCCTGGCCGCCATGTGCTGGCGGTGGCCGGCACGCACGGCAAGACCACCACCACCTCCATGCTGGCCTGGATTTTGGAGGCGTGTGGGCGCGAGCCGGGTTTTCTGGTGGGGGGCGTGCCCTTGAACTTTGGGGTATCGGCCCGCTTGGGGCGAGGCCGCCCATTTGTGATCGAGGCCGACGAATACGACACGGCTTTTTTCGACAAGCGCAGCAAGTTCCTGCATTACCGGGCCGAGGTGGCAGTGTTCAACAATCTGGAGTTTGATCACGCCGATATCTTTTCGGATCTCGCGGCGATTGAAACCCAGTTTCATCATTGGGTGCGCACTTTGCCGTCGCATGGCCACCTCGTGGTGAACGCCAGTGATGAGGCCTTGGCGCGGGTGATGGCGCGTAAGACCTATACCCCGCTGACCTACATTCACAGTCCCGCCGGCTGGGCGATTGCACCGCTCGCTTCGACGGGCCCATCGGCGAGCGGGCATGATGTGTTCGATGTGCTCTACTGTGGCCGTGTCGCGGGGAGAGTGGAGTCGCCCCTGACGGGGGATCACAATCGCAGTAATACGCTGGCGGCCATCGCGGCAGCGGTGGCGGTCGGTGTGCCGGTCAACACGGCCTGTGACGCGATATCCCGATTCGCCGGAGTGAAACGTCGGCTGCAGTCCCGTGGTGAGGTGGGTGGTGTGACCGTGCTGGATGATTTTGCCCACCACCCCACGGCCATCGCAACCACGATCGCGGGCCGTCGGGATCAGCGGGCCCGACAAGGCGATCGCGGGCGTCTGCTCGCCGTGATTGAGCCGCGCTCCAACACCATGAAGTTAGGGATCATGGCCTCCCGGTTGGCCGACAGTCTGCGTGCGGCCGATAAGACCTTTGCCTACGCCGGCGGCATTGACTGGGATTTAACCGGCGCGTTGCGATCGCTGGGCCCGTCGGCGCAGGTCCACACGTCGATCGACGCGTTGCTGGCGGCTATTGTTGCCGAGGCCAGACCGGGTGACGATGTCTTGGTGATGAGCAACGGTGGGTTTGGTGGGCTGCATGACAAATTGTTAGCGGCCCTTCGGAGCCGTGCTTCTGGCGGCCAGAACGGATGACCACATGCGTGCTCTTTGAGGAAGACGGCGGCTTTAAGGTCGCCCATCTTTTTTCAGAGGCCGATGCGACGGTGCAGGTGGAGATGCCCACCGGTAAACGCGTGAAGATTAAACGCGCTGCGGTGTTACTCACCTTCACACAGCCGGCACGTGACCTCCTGCTGCCCGCGGCCACGCAGATTGCGGAGCAACTCGATGCCCAGTTTCTTTGGGAGGTAGCCCCCGAGGAGGAGTTTGAGTTCCAGGGCTTCGCGAAAGAAGTCTTTTCGGACCAGCCCTCGGTGCAAGAGCGGGCAGGACTGCTGCTG
>VEQC01000303.1 GCA_018883455.1 Limnohabitans sp.
GGCATGTGGGCACCCAACACCTACACGGTGGAAGAGAAGTCCGGCGCCAAGATGCTCTGCAACGGCAAGGACAGCGGCGCCATCGTGCCCGGTGCGCTCATTGCCCGGGGTGACTTCGCCAAAGAGAACCCCCAAGCCGTGGCCCGCTTCCTCGCGGTCTTCCTGCGCGCCCAAAGCTGGGCCAACGCCAACCGCAAGGAAGCCCTGGGCATGATGAAGGACTTCTATGCCAAGGGCGGGGTCACCATCAGCGACAGCGCCATGAACAAAGAGTTCGACACCCGTCCGACCTTCACGCTGGAGCAACAGCTCAACATGATGCGTCGTAACAACAACGCCGACTCCCAAGTCGACGGTTGGTTCACCAGCCTCTCGAACTTCATTCGCGAGACCGGTGCGGTGCAACAAGTTCCCGCCGTGCGTGATTTCGTGACCGACGAGTTCCTCAACCTCGTGCAGGCGGATCCGAAGTTGCGCGAGTTCGCCAACCGCAAGAACTGATATCCACGCCCCCTCTCTAGCCCGGGCCCCTCGGGGGCCCGGTGGCTAGACCTGTTTGAGAGAGATCTTCCATGGCCATTCGTTACCTGAAAAAAGCCGATAAAACGCCTGAGACGGAAACCCAAACGGCGCAGACGGTGGTGAGCAAAATGCTCGCCGACATCGCCGAGCACGGCGAAGAGGCGGTCCGCCGCTACGCGCGCGAGCTCGATCACTGGGAGGGCGATTTCATCGTCACGCCAGAGCAGTTGCAAGCCAACGCCAACGCCGTGCCTGCGGACATTCGCCGCGACATCGATTTCGCCATCGACCAGGTCTATCAATTCGCCTGTGCGCAGCGCGAATCCCTCCAAGAATTCAAGGTCGAACTCCACCCCGGCGTGATGGCGGGCCAGCGCGTGCTGCCCGTCAACGTTGCCGGTTGCTACGCGCCGGCCGGACGTTACGCCCACATCGCCAGCGCCTATATGGGGGTGGCCACTGCGCGTGCAGCCGGCGTCAAAACCATCATGGCCTGCTCCGGCCCCTTCCGTGGCGGGCCCATGCACCCCTACCTCATGTACGCCTTCCAGAAGGCGGGGGCGCACGTCATCATGACCTTGGGCGGCGTGCAAGCCATTGCCACCATGGCCTATGGCTTGTTCACCGGCAAATCGGCCGACGTCATCGTGGGCCCGGGCAATAAGTTCGTGGCCGAGGCCAAGCGCAGCCTCTTTGGCAAGGTGGGCATCGATGTCTTTGCCGGCCCCTCCGAAGTGGCCGTGATTGCCGATGACAGCGCTGACGCGGCCATGGTCGCGAGTGACCTGGTGGGCCAAGCCGAGCACGGCCACGAATCGCCCGCCTGGCTGTTCACGACCAGTGAGACCCTGGCGCGCGATGTGATGAACCGCATTCCCGCCCTCATTGCCGATTTGCCGCCTACCGCCCGCGACGCGGCGGGTGCGGCCTGGCGCGATTACGGCGAGGTCATTGTGTGCGACAGCCGCGAGGAGGTGGTCGAGATCTCCGACCGCTACGCCAGCGAGCACCTTGAGGTGCACGCGCAAGACCTCGACTGGTGGCTGCAACACCTCACCTGCTACGGCTCGCTCTTTTTGGGCGAGGAGACCACGGTGGCCTACGGCGACAAGTGCAGTGGCCCCAACCATGTCTTGCCCACCAAGGGAGCGGCGCGTTACTCGGGCGGTCTCTCGGTGCACAAGTTCATGAAGACCTTGACCTGGCAGCAAATGAACCGCGCCGCTGCGCGCGACATCGGCCTCGTGACCGCACGCATCTCGCGCATCGAGGGCATGGAGGCGCACGCGCGCACCGCCGACGACCGCCTGCGCAAGTACTTCCCCGGCGAAGCGTTTGAGCTGGGCGAACCGGTGAAGGTCTGATGGCCACGCCCACCCAAGCCCTGCCGGCGGCACTCGCAGGTTTTGACCTGCGGGGGCGGCGTGCCCTGGTGACGGGCGGAAGCTCGGGCATTGGCCTGGCCATGGCCCGCGCCCTGGGGCAGGCCGGGGCCGAGGTGAGTTTGCTCTCGCGCCAAGCCAAGGGTTTGCAACAGGCTGCGGCGGATTTGACAGCACTGGGCGTCACAGTCTCGCACAC
>VEQC01000304.1 GCA_018883455.1 Limnohabitans sp.
GGCACGAGGCTCGCGGGCCCAGCGCTAGGGTGCTGGCCCAAACCGCGCGGCCCACGCCTGGGTCCAGGCCGTGAGGCAGGCCTCACGCCCCGCCTGGGCAGGCGCCTGCGGCAAGCCCAGCACGGCGGCGGCCTCGCGCAAGCGCGCGAGGGGGTCGCTCAGGTCAAGCGCTTGTGCCCCGTTTTGCTTGGAGAGTTTTTCCCCATTCGCGCCCCGCACCAGCGGCACGTGCAGGTAGCGCGGCGTGGGCAGGCCCAGCGCATGCTGCAACACAATTTGACGTGCCGTGTTGTCGCACAAGTCCTCCCCGCGCACCACATGGGTCACACCTTGCAGCGCATCGTCCACCACCACCGCCAATTGGTAAGCCCAGAGGCCATCCGCGCGGCGCAGCACAAAATCGCCCACCTCGGCCACCACATCCTGCGCCTGCGCGCCGCACCAGCGGTCCTCCCAGTGCACCAGCGGCGCTTCGTTGAGGTCGGCCAACACGCGGGCGAGATCGAGCCGCCAGGCGCGGCCCGTGCGGCCTTGTAGCCCCGCGCGGCAGGTACCGGGGTAGACCGCGCTGGCATGGCGCTCCGGCGTGAGGCCTTGGGCCGCCAACGCGGCGGCAATGTCTTGGCGCGAGCAAGCGCAGGGGTAGACCCAGCCATGCGCCTGCAACGTGGCGAGGGCCTGCGCATAAAACCCCGTGCGGCGCGATTGCCACTCCACCTGGCCATCGGGCACCAAGCCCAGTTGCGAGAGTTGCGCCAAGATGCGCTTGTCCGCGCCCTCCACGCAACGCGGGGTGTCGACATCTTCTATCCGCACGCGCCAGAGTCCGTCATGCGCGCGCGCGTCCAGCCAGCTCGCGAGCGCAGCCACGAGTGAGCCGGCGTGCAAATCGCCGGTGGGAGAGGGCGCAAAACGACCGATATAGGGCCGCATCGGAAGACTCAGCGCTAGGCGGGCTCGCAGAGGTGCAGGGCGAGCGAGAGGCCAGAGACAAACGCGTCTTCCACGCGGCAACCCAGGTGCCAATCCCCGCAGGTACCCAAACCGAGCCCGGCGTCATAGAGGAAGGGCTCCCCCAAGGGGCACTCCGTCTTGGCGTAACGCCAGCGGTGGGCCAGCGCAAAAGCCGGATCCACGCGAATGCCCGTGAGCTCGGAGAAGGCGCGCACGAGTTTGGGCGTGACCCGGCCCTCCGGGTCCTCCAAGTGCTCTTGCGACCACTCGGCGCTGGCTTGCACCGTCCAGCGCTCGAGCGTGCCACGCCCGGGCTTGGAAGATTCGCGCGCGAGCCAAGCCACGCGGTGGTGGGTGCTGCGTGCGGCATTCCACTGCGGACCAAAGTTGCGCAGTCCACTCGCTTGCGGGAAGGCAAGCATGAGTGTCCAACACGGGGCCACATCCACGCCTTCCAGGCGGTCTTGCAGGGCTTGCAGTCCGGCGCCAGACCCCGCTTGCTGCAAGAGGGCGCTGGTTTGGGCCTGTGGCATGGCCAGCAACACCCGGTCAAAGCCCGCAAAGGCCTGGTCGCGCAAACGCCCCTCCACCAGGGCGTTGGCCCACAGGGTCCAGCGGCCGTTGGGTTCGCGCGCGAGGCGGTGTACTTGGGTCGAGAGGTGCACCGCGTCGCCCAGGGGCTCGGCCCAGTGCCGCACCAAGGCGTTCATCCCCGGCATGGGCACAAAGTGCGCTTCCCCGGTTTGCCGCGCGGCCTCGAACACGCGCCCATTGGGGTCGAGCACGCGCACGGCGTTGGCGCTCCAGGGGCGACAAATCGCCACCGTGCCCGGCACCTGTTGCAGCGCCGTGGCAAAGCGTGCGTCGCGCACGGTGAAATACTGCGCCCCATGGTCAAACGTGCCGTGCGTGGTCTCGCGCGTGGCCATGCGGCCGCCCGCACCACGGCTTTTTTCAAACACGGTCACCGCATGGCCCGCCTGCTTGAGCGTGCGCGCGGCGGTGATGCCCGCCATCCCGGCGCCAACAATCGCAATGTTTAACTTCATCCCCTCGACTCTACACGCTTGCGCACCCCCCTGTCCAAAGCGGGGGGGAAGCCTTCAGCCCCCCCCAACGGGTTCTGGGCCTCAAAGCC
>VEQC01000099.1 GCA_018883455.1 Limnohabitans sp.
GCCGAGGAGAACCAAGCATGACGCTGACTCTTGGACACTACCTGACCCTGGGCGCGATTCTGTTCGCGCTGTCGGTCACAGGCATCTTTTTGAATCGCAAAAACTTGATCGTCTTGTTGATGGCAATCGAGTTGATGCTGCTGGCGGTCAATCTCAACTTCGTGGCCTTCTCGCACTTCTTGGGCGACTTGAATGGCCAGATTTTTGTCTTCTTCATCCTGACCGTGGCAGCGGCTGAATCGGCGATTGGCTTGGCCATTCTGGTGCAGCTCTTCCGCAACAAGTCCACCATCAACGTGGACGAACTCAACACGCTCAAGGGTTAAGCCATGACCACCACCCTGCAAGCCTCCACCCTGCTCGCCGTGCCGCTCGCCCCCCTGGTGGGCTCGGCCTTGGCTGGCATTTTTGGCACCCGCTTTGGCGGCAACCTCTTGGGCCGCACGGCCTCGCACACGCTCACCATCCTGGGCGTGCTCGTCTCCTTCGTGCTCTCGGTCATGACGCTTGACGCCGTGCTCGATGGCGCGCGCTTCAATGAAACCCTCTACACCTGGATGGTGGTGGGCGAGTTGAAGATGGAGATCGGCTTCTTGGTCGATGGCCTCACCGCCATGATGATGTGCGTGGTCACCTTCGTCTCCCTCATGGTGCACCTCTACACCATTGGCTACATGGAAGAAGACGAGGGCTACAACCGCTTCTTTGCCTACATCTCGCTCTTTACCTTCTCCATGCTCATGCTCGTGATGAGCAACAACATGCTCCAGCTCTTCTTTGGCTGGGAAGCAGTGGGCCTGGTGTCTTACTTGCTCATTGGCTTTTGGTTCAACCGCCCGAGCGCCATTTTTGCCAACATGAAGGCCTTCTTGGTCAACCGCGTGGGTGACTTTGGCTTCATTCTGGGCATTGGCTTGATCGTGGCCTACGCGGGCACGCTCAACTACGGCGAAGCCTTTGCCAAGGCGGCTGAATTGGGCCAGGTCCAGTTCCCCGGTACCGACTGGGCGCTCATCACCGTCATCTGCATTTGCTTGTTCATCGGCGCGATGGGCAAGAGCGCGCAGTTCCCCTTGCACGTTTGGCTGCCCGATTCGATGGAAGGCCCGACCCCCATCTCGGCCCTGATCCACGCGGCCACCATGGTGACGGCGGGCATCTTCATGGTTGCGCGCATGTCGCCGCTCTTTGAACTCTCCGACACCGCGCTCAACCTGATCATGGTCATTGGCGCGATCACCGCTTTGTTCATGGGCTTTTTGGGCATCATCCAAAACGACATCAAGCGCGTGGTGGCTTACTCCACGCTCTCGCAGCTGGGCTACATGACGGTGGCGCTGGGTGCCTCGGCCTACTCGGTGGCGGTGTTTCACCTCATGACCCACGCCTTCTTCAAGGCCTTGTTGTTCTTGGGCGCGGGCTCGGTCATCATGGGCATGCACCACAACCAAGACATCCGCTGGATGGGCGGGGTGCGCAAGTACATGCCCATCACCTGGATCACATCCTTGCTCGGCTCGCTCGCCTTGATCGGCACGCCCTTGTTCTCGGGTTTTTACTCGAAGGACAGCATCATCGAGGCGGTTGCCGAGAGCACGCTGCCGGGCGCCTCGTTTGCCTACTTCGCCGTGGTGGCGGGGGTGTTCATCACCGCCTTCTACTCCTTCCGCATGTACTTCTTGGTCTTCCATGGCGCCGAGCGCTATGACCAGAACCCCGATGCGCACCACGACGACCACCACGATGACCATCATCACAGTGGCAAGCCCCACGAGTCGCCCTGGGTGGTGACCGTCCCGCTCGTCCTGTTGGCCATTCCTTCGGTCATCATTGGTTACTACACGATCGAGCCCATGCTCTTTGGCGACTTCTTCAAAGACGCCATCTATGTCGACTTGGAGCGCCACCCCGTCATGCACGAGTTGGAGCACGCCTTCCATGGCGCCTTGGGCATGGCCAGCCACGCCTTCTCCACGCTGCCTTTCTGGCTGGCTTTGAGCGGGGTGGTCGTGGCCTGGTACATGTACCTCATCAACCCCGCAGTGCCGGCAGCCCTTGCACGGGCCCTGCGCCCCCTGGTGGTGGTGTTGGAGAACAAGTACTACATGGACTGGATCAACGAGAACATCCTCGCCCGCGCCGCGCGCGGCCTGGGGGTGGCGCTGTGGAAGGGTGGCGATCAAGCCGTCATCGATGGCGCCGTGGTCAACGGCTCCTGGCGCCTGGTGGGCTGGTTCTCAGCCGCCATCCGCCCGATGCAGTCGGGCTATCTCTACCACTATGCCCTGGTCATGATCCTGGGCATCTTCCTGCTGATGACCTGGTTCGTCTGGCTCAAATAAGGAGAATATGCAATGGGTTTGTTGAGCCTCGCGATTTGGGTTCCGATCTTCTTTGGGGTCGTGATCCTGGCCTTTGGCCGCGACGAGCACGCCACCGTCGTGCGCTGGATCGCCCTCATCGGCGCGATCGCCGGTTTTGCCGTGACGCTGCCGCTCTACACGGGTTTTGACATCAGCACCTCGGCGCTGCAGTTTGTGGAAAAAGCCTTGTGGATCGAACGCTTCAATGTGTTCTACCACCTGGGCATTGACGGTTTGTCGATTTGGTTCATCCTGCTGACAGCCTTCATCACCGTGGTGGTGGTGATCGCCGGTTGGGAAGTCATCACCGAGCGCGTGAACCAGTACATGGGTGCCTTCCTCATCCTCAGCGGTTTGATGATTGGCGTCTTCAGTGCGGTCGACGCCATGCTGTTCTACGTCTTCTTTGAGGCGACCTTGATCCCGATGTACCTCATCATCGGGATCTGGGGTGGGCCCAACCGGATCTACGCCGCCTTCAAGTTCTTCCTCTACACCTTGCTTGGCTCCTTGCTCATGCTGGTGGCCCTCATCTACCTCTACAACACCTCGGGCGGGAGCTTTGACCTCTTCACCTGGTACGACCTGCCGCTCGAGGCGGGCGTGCAAACCCTGCTGTTCTTTGCCTTGCTCACGGCCTTTGCCGTGAAGGTGCCCATGTGGCCCGTGCACACCTGGTTGCCCGATGTGCACGTCGAAGCGCCCACTGGGGGCTCGGCCGTGCTGGCGGCGATCATGCTCAAGCTCGGGGCCTATGGCTTCCTGCGCTTCTCGCTGCCCATCGTGCCCGACGCGGCCAAAGAGTGGGCCGACTTCATGATCATCCTCTCCCTCGTGGCGGTGGTCTATGTGGGTCTGGTGGCCATGGTCCAGCAAGACATGAAAAAGCTCGTCGCCTACTCTTCCGTGGCGCACATGGGTTTTGTCACGCTGGGCTTCTTCATCTTCAATGACCTCGGGGTGGCCGGCGGCATCGTGCAGATGATCTCGCACGGCTTTGTCTCGGGCGCCATGTTCCTGTGCATCGGCGTGCTCTACGACCGCGTGCACTCGCGCGAGATCGCCAGCTACGGCGGCGTGGTCAACACCATGCCCAAGTTCTCCGCCTTCGCGCTGCTCTTTGCCATGGCCAACTGCGGGCTGCCGGGTACGGCAGGTTTCGTGGGCGAGTGGATGGTCATTCTCGGCAGCGTGCAACACAACTTCTGGGTTGGCCTCATTGCCGCCTCGGCCCTGATTTTTGGCGCGGCCTACACCCTGTGGATGGTCAAGCGCGTCTACCTGGGTGCGCCTGGCAACGACGACGTGCGCGCCCTGCAAGACATCAACGCCCGCGAATTCCTCATGCTGGCCCTCTTGGCCGTGGCCGTGATCTGGATGGGCGTCTATCCCAAACCCTTCACCGACGTCATGGACGCGTCGGTGGCTGACCTGCTGCAGCGTGTGGCGGTCTCGAAACTGCCCCAATAAAGGGAACGCGACATGATCGAGCAATTCAACCTTGCCCCGCTGTACCCGGAGATCTTCCTCCTGGTGATGGCCATTCTCATCAGCCTCATTGACTTGGGCGATCGCTCGCCCCTGCGCACCCGCACCCATGTGCTCTCGCTGCTCACCTTGCTCGTCGTGGCCGCTTTCCAGGCCATGCAGGCCATGGGTGGTGAGACCATTTACAGCTTTGGCAGCATGGTGGTGACCGACCCCATGGGCAGCTGGCTCAAGTGCTTTGCCACCCTCACCGTGGCGGTCACCCTGATCTATGGCCGCACCTATTCGGCTGACCGCGACATGCTCAAGCTCGGCGGCGAAGTCTTCGTCCTGGGTCTGTTCTCCCTCCTGGGCATGTACGTCATGATCTCGGGCAGCAACCTGCTCGTGCTCTACCTCGGGGTCGAGCTCGTGACCCTCTCGAGCTACGCCTTGGTCGCGCTGCGCCGCGACAGCGTGACCGCTTCGGAAGCCGCCATGAAGTACTTTGTGCTCGGCGCCTTGGGCAGCGGCTTCTTGCTCTATGGCATGTCGCTCATCTATGGCGCGACCGGAGCGCTCGACCTCGCCTCCATCTTCATGGCCATTGGCGCGGGCAAGATCAACCATCAGGTGCTCATGCTCGGTCTGGTGTTCGTGGTGGCCGGCATTGGCTTTAAGTTCGGTGTGGTGCCGTTTCACATGTGGGTGCCCGACGTCTACCAGGGCGCTCCCACCGTCGTCACCCTCATGATCGGTGGCGCGCAAAAGCTCGCCGCTTTTGCCATGACCATGCGCCTGCTCATCGACGGCCTCATGCCCTTGGCCATCGACTGGCAGCAAATGCTGCTCGTCATGAGCGTGGCCTCGCTCTTCATTGGCAACTTGCTGGGCATCATGCAGACCAACTTCAAGCGCATGTTGGCCTTCTCGACCATCGGCCAAATGGGCTTTGTCCTCATCGGCCTGATGTCGGGCGTGGTCAACGGCCAGACGTTTGCCGCGGCCAACGCCTACAGCTCGGCCATGTTCTACGTGATCACGTATGTGCTCACCACCTTGGCCACCTTCGGCGTGATCCTGGTGCTCGCCCGTGAGGGTTTCGAGAGCGAGGAAATAGCCGATTTCGCCGGCCTGAACCAGCGCAGCCCCTTCACCGCGGCGGTGCTCGCGGTGTGCATGTTCTCGCTTGCGGGTATTCCGCCCTTGGTGGGCTTCTCGGCCAAGCTCTCGGTCTTGCAGGCGCTCATCACGTCGGATCAGCCTGGCGCCATCGGTCTGGCGGTCTTTGCCGTGATCATGTCGCTCTTTGCCGCCTTCTACTACCTGCGCGTGGTCAAGGTCATGTACTTTGACGCGCCCATCACCGCCAGCGAAGTCAGCGCGAGCGGCGAAGTGCGCACCGTGCTTGTGCTCAACGCCGGTCTGCTCTTTGCGGTGGGCCTCTTGCCTGGGGGCTTGATGAACCTCTGCGCCCAGGCCATTGTCACGAGCTTGGGCACCTGATGTCCAAGCCCGCCACCCCGGCGCCGTCCGCACTGGTGGAGCGTTGTGTGGCCAGCGAGCCCCTTTTCGAAGGGGCTTTTTTGCGCGCGTTTCGCGATCAGGTGGCACTCCCCGACGGCAGCCTCGCCGCACGCGAGTATGTGCGCCACCCTGGGGCGGTGGTCGTGATCGCCCAAGCCGACGATGGGCGCTACGTGGTCGAGCGCCAGTACCGCTATCCCGTGCACCGGGTGATGCTGGAGTTTCCCGCCGGCAAGCTCGACGCGGGGGAGGACCCTTTCGTTTGCGGCCAGCGCGAGTTGCAAGAGGAGACCGGTTTTCGTGCGCGTGAATGGGCCTATGCCGGGGCCATGCACCTGGCCATTGCGTACTCCGACGAGGTCATTCACATCTTCTTCGCGCGGGGCTTGGTGGCGGGCGCGCAGGCGCTCGATGCCGGTGAATTCCTGGAGGTCGAGCTCATGACCCTGGCGGATTTGCTCCAGGCCGCGCAAACCGGTGCGCTCACCGACGCCAAGAGCCTGAGCTGCCTGTTGTGGTTACAAAATGTGCATGCCGGCACATGGGCTTTGGACTGGAAGACCGCCGGGGAGGGCGACTCGGGCGCATAATGTTGGGCATGAAAGTCCTCGACTTGAGTTGCGATGCCGAGCACAGTTTTGAAGGCTGGTTTGCGTCCGAAGACGACTTCCAAGACCAGCGACAGCGTGGCTTGGTGAGCTGCCCCCTGTGCGCGAGCACGGTGGTCGAGAAAAAACTCAGCGCTCCCCGTCTCAACTTGGGTGCGCGTGAGCCGGCGCAACCCAGCCCAGAGCGCACGGCCACAGCGCTGACCGACCCAAGCCAACTCACCCCCGAGCAATTCCAGGCCACTTGGATGCGCATGGCCCGTCACATTCTGGCCAATACCGAGGACGTCGGTACACGCTTTGCCGACGAAGCCCGGCGCATGCACCAAGGTGAGACCGAGGCGCGCGGCATTCGGGGCCAGGCCACGCCCGAGGAAACCCAGGCCCTGCTCGAAGAGGGCGTGCCTGTCATGCCCTTGCCGCTGCCCGAAGCCTTGAAGGGCCCGCTGCAATAAGTGCGCACCGGGGGTTTTCAGCTCGGCTGCGTGAGCGCCAGCCAGGCGGCGACCGCGGCCGCTTCAGCACCCGCATCGTCACACGCCACCACGCGCCGCTCCGGCATGCTGCGAAGCCACGTGAGCTGGCGTTTGGCAAACTGTCTCGTGGCGGCAATGCCTTGGTCCTCAAGTGAGTTTCCTTTTTTGGCCTGACCGAGTAGCCATTGCAGACATTGCCGATAGCCCACAGCACGCATCGAAGCCAGTGTTGGATGCATACCCGGTTGGGCCATCAGTCTTGAGACTTCTTCGAGAAGTCCGTGCATGAGCATTTGCTTAAAACGTGCCGCAATGCGTTGATGTAACCAGCTGCGATCGTGAGGCTCAAGGCTTATCCATTGAAGCGTTTCCTGCTCTTTTGTTGGCTCAGTGCCGGCTTGATCGGAAATCCACGCGCTAATCGGCCTGCCGCTCATGCGAAACACCTCGAGTGCACGAGAGATTCGTTGCGCATCGTGTGGCATGAGCCGCGCGGCGGTTATCGGGTCAACTTGGGCTAGCGCTGCGTGCATGCCTGGCCAGCCGCGTTCTTTTGCTTCGCAGGCAACGGCTTCACGAATTGTCGCTTCGGTTTCAGGAAGTGACGAAAGTCCACCTTCCAGCGCGCGTCCGTAAAGCAAGCTGCCGCCAACCACCAAAGGAATACGCCCCCGTCGCCTAATGTCGGCTATCGCGCTTTTAGCATCGTCGCGAAAGCGGGCGGCTGAATACGCCTGCCAAGGATCAATCAGGTCAATCAGGTGATGCGGGACGGCTGCGCGTTCTTCAGGGCTGGGTTTGGCAGTACCAATGTCCATGCCACGATAGACTTGAGCTGAGTCCATGCTGATGATTTCAAGACGCTGCGCTAAGGGCCCTTTGGTCGCCAGCGAAAGTGCCATGCTCGATTTGCCGCTGGCAGTTGGTCCCGTGAGGACAACAATCATGTGTCTTACCTGCCGCGCATCAGCCAGCGATCAAGCTGATCGACCCCAATGTTGATCCATGTGGGTCGACCGTGGTTGCAGCGATCTGCGCCAGGCGTTTGCTCCATAAGGCGCAAAAGCGCATTCATTTCGCTGATGCTAAGCAGCCGATTGGCCCGCACCGATGCATGACAGGCCCAACTCGCTAAAAGCGTATCTCTGGCACTGCCAAGCACCAAATCGGCAGAGCCCGCCTGCAAGGCTTGCAAGACATCGTGCACCACAGCGGCAAGATCGCCCTTGGCAAGCAAGCTCGGCACCGAACGTAGCACCAGCGCTTGCGGACCACTTGGCTCAAGATCCAGACCAAGTTGCAAGAGCTGTTCGCGGCCTTGCTCAACCATCGCAACCTCGCTTTCTTGGGCTCTTACCCTCAGTGGGACGAGCAGTTGTTGCACTTGTGGCGCTTGCCCGTCATAGGCCCTTTTTAATTGTTCATAGCTGATGCGCTCATGGGCAGCATGCATGTCAACAATCACAAGACCCGATTTGTTTTGCGCAAGCAAATAAATGCCGTGAAGTTGCGCGAGCGCGAAACCAAGTGGCGGTATTTCGGGGTCATGGGGTGCGGCTTGCTGGGTAGTCGGCGCAGCATCGATGTTGAGGCTTGGCCTTGGTTCGGAAGCACTGTTTTGCCTGTTGAAACTGTTGACATCCGATGAGCTAGCACTTGCATAAAGCGAAAGCCAGTCTTGATTGCCCGGTCTTCCGTGTCCTGAGGGGTTTTGCGCCGTGTAAGCGTTATGTTCTGTTTTTTGATAATGTTCTTGCGTTGAGAACATGAGCGCTTGCGCTTGACCTTGTTGGGCTGGGCTTGAATGCAGCTCACGGTTAAACAAAGCGCTTGCGCCTAAGCCTGAACCAGAACCTGAACCTGAACCTGAACCCTTAAGAACATCAGCAAGCTGAAGCGCAATAAAGCGAAAAACCGCCTGAGGATCGCGAAAGCGCACCTCAAACTTGCTCGGATGCACATTCACGTCGACAAGCTCAGGGGCAATGTTGAGAAAAACACACCAAGAGGCTTGTAAGTCGTGGTGTAACACATCGCGATAGGCTTGCCGCATGGCTGCTTGCAGCAATCGATCGCGTACAAAGCGACCGTTGACATAGAAATATTGTTTATCGCTTCGCGATTTAGCACGTTCTGGATGGCCGAGCAATCCATAGAGGCGCAGCACGGCGGTATCGCCAGAATCAAAGGCAATCAGGCTATCGGCGTGATCCGCATCCGCACCCATACCGCTGCGCACGCGTTGCTGCCACGTCTGACTTGGCCAGGCCAGGACCACGCGTTGCTCGGACTGCACCCGAAAGCTGACCTCAGGATGGGCAATCGCCACACGTCTGAGCGCTTCAATCGAATGACCGGCCTCTGTGGCTGCAGATTTAAGGAACTTACGCCTTGCTGGGGTTGCCGCATAAAGATCGATGACTTCAACCCGCGTACCCTTTGCGCCTGATGCAGGCTCAATTTCGCCTGTTGTTGAGTCAAGGCTCCAGGCGTGTTCATCCTGAGTGCTGCGCGATCGCAGTATTGTTCTGGCGACCGAAGCAATCGAGGCTAGGGCCTCGCCGCGAAATCCAAGACTATGCACCTGTTCGAGTTCCTCAAGGCTGCGGATCTTGCTCGTTGCGTGCCGCGTTAGAG
>VEQC01000305.1 GCA_018883455.1 Limnohabitans sp.
ATGTGGTCGTGGTGGGCACCCAGTGGGGGGATGAGGGCAAGGGCAAGCTGGTCGATTGGTTGACCGAAACCGCCACCGGGGTGGTTCGTTTTCAAGGCGGCCACAACGCCGGGCACACCCTGGTCATCAACGGCGTGAAAACCGCCTTGCACTTGATTCCCAGCGGCATCATGCGCCCCGGCGTGAAGTGCTACATCGGCAATGGGGTGGTGCTCTCCGCGCCCAAACTGCTGGAGGAAATCGCTGGGCTCGAGGCCGCTGGCGTGGAGGTTCGCTCGCGCCTGCGCATCTCCGAAGCCTGTCCCTTGATCTTGCCCTACCACGCCGCGCTCGATGTGGCGCGCGAAGCGGCCAAGGAAAAGGCAGGCACCGCCAAGATCGGTACAACGGGGCGGGGCATTGGCCCGGCCTACGAAGACAAAATTGCCCGGCGGGCCCTGCGCGTGCAGGACCTCAAGCACCCGGAGCGATTTGCCGCCAAGTTGCGCGAAAACCTGGCCTTGCACAACCATGTGCTGACCGAAATTTTGCATGCCCCGGCGCTCGACGCCGAGGCCATCTTGGCCGAAGCCATGGCCTATGCGCGCGAAATTTTGCCGATGGTGGCCGACGTCTCGCGCGAGCTCAATGAAGCCCACCAGCGGGGCGATAACATTTTGTTCGAGGGTGCCCAAGGGACCTTGCTCGACGTCGATCATGGCACCTACCCCTTCGTGACTTCGAGTAACTGCGTGGCTGGAAATGCCGCTGCGGGTTCGGGGGTGGGGCCCGGTTTGCTCCACTACATCTTGGGCATCACCAAAGCCTATTGCACCCGTGTCGGCGGCGGCCCCTTTCCCACTGAGCTCGACTGGGAGACGGAGGGCACACCTGGTTGGCACATGGCCACGGTGGGTGCGGAAAAGGGCACCACGACCGGTCGCGCGCGTCGCTGTGGCTGGTTTGACGCGGCCTTGCTCAAGCGCAGCGCCCAAGTCAATGGACTCTCAGGCCTGTGCATCACCAAGCTCGATGTGCTCGATGGCCTGAAAGAACTCCAGCTCTGCGTGGGGTATGAACTCGATGGCGAGCGCATCGACATCCTGCCCTTGGGCGCGGATGAAATCGCGCGCTGTAAGCCCATCTATGAAACCTTGCCGGGTTGGACGGAAACCACCGTGGGCGCCACCAGCATGGCGCAGTTGCCAGAAAACGCTCGCCAGTATTTGCGCCGTATCGAAGCCGTCACGGGTGTTCCCATTCACATGGTTTCCACCAGCCCTGACCGTGACCACACCATTTTGTTGCGGCATCCATTCATCGCTTAAACCCCGGAAGGAACCCTCATGCTGACCGAAGATGGCAAACACCTGTATGTGTCGTACGACGAATACCACAACCTGATCGAGAAGCTCGCCCTCAAGGTGCACAACTCGGGTTGGGAGTTCGACACGATTCTTTGCCTTGCGCGCGGCGGCATGCGTCCGGGCGACATTCTCTCGCGCATCTTCGATAAACCCCTGGCCATCATGTCCACCAGCTCCTACCGGGCCGAGAGCGGCACCGTACAGGGGCACTTGGACATCGCGCGCTACATCACCACCCCCAAAGGCGAAATTGCGGGACGCGTCTTGCTCGTGGACGATTTGGCCGACACCGGCCATACCCTCAAAGCCGTCGTCGACATGCTGCGCAACAACTACAAGCCGATCACCGAATTGCGCACGGCGGTGATTTGGACCAAAGGGGTCTCGGGCTTCCAGCCCGATTACTCGGTGGACTATTTGCCCACCAACCCCTGGATTCACCAGCCTTTTGAACCCTACGACTCGATGCGCCCCGCCCAGTTGCTGGAGAAGTGGCGCGTCTGATAGGCTTGCCAAGGGCGGGGGTAGGGCGGTGATACGATGGCATCTTCCAAGGTGCCGCCCATGTCACGCCCTACCGATCTGATTCAGCATTCTTACCGCCCACCGGACGAATTTGAAGCGCCCCAGCCCGGTGTATTCAAGGCGTCCACCATTTTCTTTCCCAACACGGCTGCGATGGCGCAGCGGCAGTGGATCGACAAGACCGGCTACACCTACGGTCTGCACGGCACACCCACCACC
>VEQC01000100.1 GCA_018883455.1 Limnohabitans sp.
GCGCCACGCCGGCGAGATCGTTGTAAGGCTTGAGTTCGTTTTCGCCCCGGGCTTGGGCGCGCAGCTCGTCCATCCAGGTGGCCAGCCGGCCCGGCGCTTGGGCGGGACGCGTGGCGGGCATGCCAAAGCCCTCGAGGTTGACCAATTTGCGCACCCGCTCGGGACGGGCGCCAGCGTAGAGGGTGGCCACATGACCGCCCATGCTGTGGCCGATGAGGTTGACGGGCTGATCGCCCACGGTGGCGTCGAGCAAAGCGTCGAGATCGGCCACGTAGTCGGGAAACCAAAAACAATCCTGTGCCGAGGCATCGGTTAATCCAAATCCCCGCCAATCCGGCGCCAGAATCCAGGGGGAATGCGTGAGGGCGTCGACCACGAACTGGAACGAGGCCGAGACATCCATCCAGCCATGGACCATGACCCAGGGAGCGGCGTCGGGGTTGGGCTCGCCCCACTCCCGCAGGTGGTATTGGAGTCGCCGAATGGGCAGGTGACGGCTGCGGGATGGGCGCTGAATTAGGTACATTAAGCAATCATACGAGGAGATTCCCCATGGGCATGTCTGATTTTTATGCCTCCATGCAAGCCGGCTTCCATTGGTCGGTGCCCCAGTCCTTCAACATGGCCCAAGTGTGTTTGCACCGCTGGGCCGCACGCCCCGACGCGGCCCAGCGCGTGGCCGTTGTCGCGCACGACGCCAATGGCCCAGGACGACCCTATACCTACGCGCAACTGGCGCGTGCCGCCGCGGGCTTGAGCCATCGGCTCGCGGCCTTGGGCGTGGGCCGCGGTGACCGGGTGGCCATTGTGTTGCCGCAACGCTTTGAGACGGCGGTGGCGTACATGGCGGTCTTGCAGATGGGCGCGGTGGCCATGCCCCTCTCGTTGCTCTTTGGTCCTGAGGCGCTGGCCTATCGCCTGCAAGACAGCGGCGCGACCGTGGCCTTGGTGGACGAGCAATCGCAAGCCAATGTGACGGGCGTGCAGGCCCAATGCCCGGCCTTGCAGACGGTGCTGGACATCGCTTCGCTCGAGATCCCCGCCCCGGGCGCAAGCCCCGAGTGGCCGAGCGTTGCCACGTTGGCCACCGATCCGGCGGTGCTCATTTACACGAGTGGCACCACGGGCCCCCCAAAAGGCGCGTTGATTCCGCATCAGGCCTTGATTGGTAACCTCAGCGGCTTTGTGTGTAGCCAAAACTGGTTTGGTTTTGCCACCCACCCCAAGCGGGCTGCGGCCTTGCGCGGCGCAGATGGTCTGGCGGAGCCAGAAATCCCCTCGGTGTTCTGGTCACCCGCCGATTGGGCTTGGACCGGCGGCCTCATGGACGCGCTACTGCCCACCTTGTACTTTGGCCGCCCCATCGTGGCTTGGAACGGACGCTTTAGCCCGGAATTGGCGTTCACACTGATGCAGCAGCATCGGGTGACGCACACCTTCCTCTTCCCCACCGCGCTCAAAGCCATGATGAAGGCCTACCCCAAGCCCCGGGCGCACTTTCGGCTTGAGTTACACGCCATCATGAGCGCGGGCGAGGCTGTGGGTGACGCTGTCTTTGCCTACTGCGCCAATGAGTTGGGAGTGACCGTCAACGAGATGTTTGGTCAAACGGAGATCAATTACATCGTCGGCAATTGCGCCATGAATGGCCAACCGCGCGATGGCGTCGGTTGGCCGGCCAAGCCGGGCAGCATGGGCAAGGGCTACCCCGGGCACCGGGTGGCGGTGATTGATGAGGACGGGCAGGAGTGCCCGCCCGATGTGCCCGGCGACGTGGCCTTGCACCGCTTGAACATACACGGCGAGCCCGATCCGATTTTCTTTTTGGGCTACTGGAAAAATCCCGAATCCACCGCCAAGAAATACACCGGGGACTGGTGTCGCACCGGTGACCTGGCCACGCGCGATGCCGATGGCTACCTTTGGTACCAGGGGCGCAGCGACGATGTTTTCAAATCGGCGGGCTACCGCATCGGTCCGAGCGAGGTGGAGAATTGTTTGGTCAAACACCCCGCGGTGGCCAACGCGGCCGTGGTGCCTAAACCCGATCCCGAGCGGGGCGCGCTGGTCAAGGCCTATGTGGTGCTGGCCAATGGTTATCAGGCCAGTGAAAGTCTGATGGCCGAGCTGCAACAACACGTGCGCGGGCAACTCGCCCCCTACGAGTACCCCAAAGAGATCGAGTTCATCGACGCCTTGCCCATGACCACCACGGGCAAAGTCCAACGGCGCGTGCTGCGCCTGCAGGAGGAGGAACGGGCGCGCCAGCAGAAGGCGTAGACTCGCCCCTATTTCCACAAAAGTTCAGAACAAGGAGAGGAATCATGGATTTGCCACGGGTGCAACTAGGCCAGAGCGACTTGCGGGTGAGCCCGATTTGCTTGGGCACGATGACATTTGGCGAGCAAGTGGGGACGGAATTGGCGCACGCCATTCTGGACCGTTCGCTCGCCGCAGGCGTGGATTTCATTGACACCGCTGAGATGTACGCCGTGCCGGCCCGCAAGGAAACCTGTGGGGCGACCGAGACGATCATTGGCGAATGGTTCGCCAAGCGGCCTGGCACGCGCCAGAAAGTGGTGCTCGCCACCAAAGTGGCTGGCCCCTCCCGGGGGATGCCCTGGGTGCGCGAAGGCCTGGGCATGAGCGCCGAAGACATCGTGCGCTCCTGCGAGGGCAGCTTGCGCCGCTTGCAAACCGACGTGATTGACCTCTACCAGATTCATTGGCCTGAGCGGCACGTTCCGGCGTTCGGGGTGGCCTATTACGATCCGCAAAAAGAGCGCTCCCAAACCACCCTACACGACCAGCTGGCCGCGCTGGGTCGCTTGGTTCGGGAGGGCAAGGTGCGCCACATTGGTTTGTCCAACGAAACGCCCTATGGCGTGCATGAGTTTGTGCGTTTGGCCGAGCAGCACGGACTGCCGCGCGTGGTCTCGGTGCAAAACGCCTATTGTTTGATTAACCGGACCTATGAGAACGCGCTGGACGAAACCTGTCACCGCCTGGGGGTCTCCCTGTTGGCTTACTCGCCACTGGGTTTTGGCCTGCTCACCGGCAAGTACGACGCCAAGGGCATTGAAGGCCCTGGGGTTGCGGCCGGGCGGATGTCGGCTTTTGAGAGCATGCGCCAGCAGCGCTGGGGACGGCCCGAATCGTTGGCTGCGGCCAAGCGTTACAACGACTTGGCGCGTGCCAACGGCATGAGCCCTGCGCACATGGCCTTGGCGTTTTGCTACACGAAGTGGCAAGTGGCGAGCACCATCATTGGGGTGACTTCGCTCGCACAACTCGACGACAACCTCCAGGCTTGGGGGAAAACGCTCTCGCCCGAGGTGCTGGCCGAGATTGATGCCATCCGCTGGCAAATGCGTGACCCGGCGCTTTGAGGAAGAGTTGAGATGACGCTTTCGCTTTTGGATGCGGCCGTGGTGTTGGCCGCCTACCTGGTGGGCTCGCTCTCCTTCGCGGTGATCGTGAGTCGCCTCATGGGGCTGGACGACCCCCGAACCTACGGCAGCGGTAACCCCGGTGCGACCAATGTGCTGCGCTCGGGCAACCGCTGGGCGGCGCTCTTAACCTTGCTCTTCGATGCCCTCAAGGGCTGGTTACCCGTGCTGCTGGTGCGGCTCTATGGCCAAGCGCTCGGGCTTGGCGAGCAAACCTTGCCCCTGGTGGCGCTCGCGGCTTTTCTGGGCCACCTCTACCCCGTGTTTTTCCGTTTTCAGGGGGGCAAGGGCGTGGCCACTGCTGCGGGGGTGCTCTATGGGCTCGACCCCCTCCTCGGCTCGGCCGTGTTGCTCACTTGGCTAACGGTCGCGGTGGTGACCCGCTACTCCTCGCTCTCGGCCTTGTTGGCCGCGCTGGCGGCCCCATTGGTCTACGCCACAGGCGGATCGGTGCTGGGCTGGACCCCCGAGGAGACCACCCTCGGGTCAGTCGCCTTGATGAGTGCCTTGCTCATCTGGCGCCACCGCGCCAACATCCTGCGCCTGGTGCAGGGGCAAGAGGGGAAAATTGGCCAAAAATAAGCCTCGGCAGGAGGCCCGTTCTCGTGCGAAAATCGAAGGCTTTGTAATACCTTAGAACTGAAGCATGACCATGGACGCAGAACGCATCAACCTCATTGGCACCACTCTGGCGGATTTGAGCGCACGCACCCAGGATTTACGGAGGTATCTTTGACTTCGATGCGAAGTCAGAGCGCCTGAGAACGGTGAACGCCTCGCTGGAAGACCCAGCGGTCTGGAACGATCCGAAAAAAGCCCAAGAACTGGGCAAAGAGAAAAAAGCCTTGGACGACATTGTCCTTGTGCTGCAGCGACTGGGCTCGGAAATCGACGACAACCTCGAGCTCTATGAGATGAGCAAGGCCGACAACGACGAAGCGGGCCTGCAAACGCTTGAGGAGGATGCCCAGCGCATCACGGCAGAAGTCGAGAAACTCGAATTCCGCCGCATGTTCAACCAACCTGCGGACCCGAGCAACTGCTTTGTGGACTTGCAAGCCGGCGCGGGCGGCACGGAAGCCTGCGATTGGGCCAGCATGCTGCTGCGCCAGTACCTCAAATACGCCGAGCGCAAGAGCTTCAAGGCGACGGTGGAAGATGAAACCCCAGGGGACGTGGCTGGCATCAAGAGCGCCACCATCAAGATCGAGGGCGAATATGCCTATGGGCTGTTGCGCACCGAAACGGGCGTGCATCGCTTGGTGCGCAAGTCGCCCTTTGATTCCTCGGGCGGTCGTCACACCTCGTTCGCCTCGATTTTTGTCTATCCCGAAATCGATGATTCGATTGAGATTGACATCAACCCCGCCGACGTGCGGGTGGACACCTACCGCGCCAGTGGCGCGGGGGGCCAGCACATCAACAAGACCGACTCCGCAGTGCGCCTCACGCACGTGCCCACGGGCATCGTGGTGCAGTGCCAAGACAGCCGCAGCCAGCACAGCAACCGCGACGTGGCATGGCGACGCCTGCGCTCGCGTCTTTACGACCACGAGATGCGCAAACGCATGGAAGCCCAGCAAAAGCTCGAAGACACCAAGACCGATGTGGGTTGGGGTCATCAGATTCGCAGCTATGTGCTGGATCAGTCGCGCATCAAAGATTTGCGAACCAATGTCGAAATCTCCAACACCCAAAAGGTGCTCGATGGCGACTTGGACGCATTCATCGAAGCTTCGCTTAAACAGGGTGTGTAAGCCCCTTCCCGGCCCTGAAAGGAAAATGCATGTTTCGTGATGCCCAAGCTCCGCTGGTTCAGCGGGCCGACTACCAACCCCCCGCATACTGGATTGACAGCGTCGACCTCACGTTCGACCTCGACCCCGCCAAAACGCGGGTGCTCAACAAAATGGTCTTGCGCCGCAACCCGGCGGTGCCGGCCCAGGCCTTGCGCTTGGATGGCAGCGACCTGAACTTGGCGCGCGTGCTCGTCAACGGCGAAGGCACCACGTTCAAAATGGAGGGCGAGCAACTGGTGCTGGAGAAGCTGCCCGAGGGTGACGCGCCCATCTCGTTGGAGATCTTCACCACCTGCAACCCTGGACGCAACACCCGCTTGATGGGTTTGTATGTGAGCCAGGAGACCTTTTTCACGCAATGCGAGGCCGACGGGTTTCGCCGCATCACCTATTTCCTCGATCGTCCCGATGTGATGGCGAGCTACCGCGTGACCTTGCGTGCCGACAAAGCCGCCTACCCAGTGCTGCTCTCCAACGGCAACTTGGTGGACAGCGGCGATTTGGAGGACGGTCGCCACTTCGCCGTGTGGGAAGACCCGCACAAAAAGCCCTGCTATTTGTTTGCGCTGGTTGCGGGCAAGCTGGTCTGCCGCGAGCAGAAGGTGCGCACGCGCAGCGGCGGCGAGCATTTGCTGCAGGTCTACGTGCGTCCGGGCGACCTCGACAAGACCGAGCACGCCCTCAACTCCCTCATGGCCAGCATTGCCTGGGACGAGGCGCGCTTTGGCCTCAAACTCGACCTCGAACGCTTCATGATTGTGGCGACGAGCGACTTCAACATGGGCGCCATGGAGAACAAGGGGTTGAATATTTTCAACACCAAGTTCGTGCTGGCCAATTCCGCCACCGCCACCGATGTGGATTACGCCAACGTCGAGAGCGTAGTCGCGCATGAGTATTTCCACAATTGGACCGGTAACCGCGTGACCTGCCGCGATTGGTTCCAGCTCTCGCTCAAGGAAGGCCTCACGGTTTTTCGGGACCAAGAGTTCAGCCAAGACATGGCTGGCAGCGAGAGTGCCCGCGCGGTCAAACGCATTGAAGACGTGCGCCTCTTGCGCACGGTGCAGTTTGCCGAAGACGCCGGGCCCATGGCCCATCCGGTACGCCCGGACAGCTATGTGGAGATCAACAACTTCTACACCGTCACCGTCTACGAAAAAGGCGCTGAGGTGGTGCGCATGATGCAGACCTTGGTGGGTCAAGGCGACGAGGCTTCTGCCCGCGCTGGCTTCGCGCGCGGGATGGCGCTGTACTTCGAGCGCCATGACGGCCAAGCCGTGACGTGCGATGACTTCGCACAAGCCATTGCCGATGCCAACCCGGGCTCAGCCTTGGCCACGCACCTGGGCACTTTCAAGCGGTGGTACAGCCAAGCGGGCACGCCCCATGTGGCGGTGCAGACCTACCACGATGTGGAGAACGGGCGCTATACCTTGCACCTGCATCAAAGCTGCGCGGATACCCCCGGACAGCCAAAGAAAGAGCCCTTTGTGATCCCCGTGCGTTTTGGCTTGATCGGCCAAGATGGCACGGAAGTCTTGCCCAGCCAGTTGCTCGTGCTCACCGAAGCGACCCAGAGCTTTGATTTTGAACTGCCTCCCGGCTTGGCGACACCGGTCCCCTCCATCCTGCGCGGCTTTAGCGCCCCGGTGATGTTGGAGATTGAACTGAGCGCCGCCCAATGGCTGACTTTGCTGGCGCACGACACCGACCCCTTCAACCGGTGGGAAGCGGCGCAACGACTGTGTCTGCAATCGGCGCTCTCTGCTTTGCAGCGCGACGCAGACCACACCCCGATTTTGGATGCCAAGCTCCTCGCGGCCCTGGGCGAGGTCTTGCGCCACCCGCACTTGGATGCCGCCTTCAAAGAGCTGGTGCTGACCCTGCCCTCGGAGAGCTACCTCGGGGAGCAATTGGATTCGGTGGATCCCCAGCGCATCCATCAGGTGCGCGAGCGCATGCGCGCCGAATTGGCGCAGGCCTTGCACGCCGATTGGGCCGTGGCTTTTGAGACTTCTCGGGAGAACGGCGCGTACTCGCCCGATGCCGTGGCTTCAGGCCGCCGGGCGCTGCGCGGCTTGGCCATGCAGATGCTGTGCCTGCATGCCCAGGCACAAGGCGATCAAGTCTGGCCCGGACGCATCTACCAGGCGTTCAAAGACGCGCCCCACATGACCGAGCGCTTTGCCGCCCTCGCCGCCCTCGTGGGGGCGGGCCATGCCTTGGCCGAGCCGGCACTCGCGCGCTTCCACAGCCAATTCGCGCAAGAGGCTCTGGTGATCGACAAATGGTTCACGCTGCAAGCGGGAGCCTCGGATCGCGACGGCCATGTGCTTCCCTTGGTGCGCCAGCTCATGCAGCACCCGGACTTCAACCTGCGCAACCCCAATCGGGCCCGCAGTTTGATCTTTGCCTACTGCAACAACAACCCAGGCGCCTTCCACCGTCGGGATGCCGCCGGGTATGTGTTCTGGAGCGAGCGGGTGTTGGAGCTCGACGCGATCAACCCTCAAGTGGCCGCGCGTTTGGCGCGCGCCATGGACCGCTGGCGCAAACTCGCCGAGCCCTACCGCACCGCCGCGCAAGAGGCGCTGCAGCGAGTGGCGGCCAAATCCGATCTCAGCAGCGATGTGCGTGAAGTGGTCACGCGCGCGCTGGCCCCCGTTTAAAGCTCGCGCAAGAGGAGCCCTTCATGAGCATTTCACTCACCCGTTATCTGGTGGAACAACAACGCGCCAAGGGGCACATTCCCTCGGAGCTGCGCCTGCTGCTCGAAGTGGTGGCGCGGGCCTGCAAAAGCATCAGCCAAGCGGTCAACAAAGGCGCCTTGGGCGGGGTGCTGGGTAGCGCCCACAGTGAGAACGTGCAGGGCGAGGTTCAGAAAAAACTCGACATCATCGCCAACGAGGTGCTGATTGAGGCCAATGAGTGGGGGGGCCACTTGGCCGCCATGGCCTCGGAGGAAATGGACAGCATTTACCTCGTGCCCAACCGCTACCCTCAAGGCGAGTACCTGTTGTTGTTTGATCCGCTCGATGGCTCCTCCAACATTGATGTGAATGTGAGCATTGGCACGATCTTCAGCGTGTTGCGCAAACCCGAGGGCAGCCTGGGCGTGAGCGAAGCCGATTTCCTGCAACCCGGGGCCGCACAAGTCGCGGCCGGCTACTGCATTTACGGACCGCAAACCACGTTGGTGCTCACCGTGGGCGATGGTGTGGCCATGTTCACGCTCGATCGCGAGCAAGGCTCCTTCGTGCTGACGCAAGAGGATGTGCAAATTCCGGCGGACACCAAAGAGTTCGCCATCAACATGAGCAACATGCGGCATTGGGATACGCCGGTCAAGCGCTACATTGACGAGTGCTTGCAAGGCAAAGAAGGCGTACGCGGTAAAGATTTCAACATGCGCTGGATTGCCTCCATGGTGGCCGATGTGCACCGCATTCTCACGCGTGGTGGGGTGTTCATGTACCCCTGGGACAAGCGGGAGCCCAACAAGCCCGGCAAGCTGCGCCTGATGTACGAAGCCAACCCGATGGGCTGGATCGTGGAGCAAGCGGGCGGCGCAGCGACCAACGGTCACGGGCGCATTTTGGACATCATGCCCCAGCAATTGCACGAGCGCGTGAGCGTGATCTTGGGCTCGCGCAACGAGGTGGAACGGGTGACGCGTTACCACCAAGAGAGCGCTTAGGCGTTACAATCACTTTTTATCCACATCATGGCGTGTTTGCTTTTTTCGCGCCTGAATGTTTATAAGGCCGGAGTAGCTCAGTCGGTAGAGC
>VEQC01000306.1 GCA_018883455.1 Limnohabitans sp.
GGGTGAAATTCGCTGGAATTGTCGGTGGGCTTAAACATAGGGCCTAGAGGGCGTCCATCGTCAAATGGGGCATCTTAAAAAGTCCGTGCGCTGTTTTGGCGATGAATTCAGTCTTTTGCCGCTAATAAAACCCTTTGGGCGCCCCCATGCAGGGGTTCTTGGCAGGTCGAGCGCCGCTTTCTAAAATACCGGCATGGCTGCTCCTCCCCCGCTCGAACTGCGTCGCCGCTGGCTCTGCCAATCGGTGGCGAGCCTCGCAGCCTGCTGGGCCTTGCCCGCGCTGGCGCAATCGAATTCCGAAGCGGCGCTGGAAGCCCGTGCACCCGCCCTCCCCTCGGTGGGCTCTCGCTTGCGCGTACCCGACATCGAACGCCTGGATGGGCAATGGTTTCGCGCGCCCGAGACGGCGCCCCTGCTGGTGTATTGGTGGTCGAGCACCTGTCCCTTTTGCGCCCAGCAAAGTCCCGCCATGCAAGCCTTGTGGGAGCGCCAAGCCGCTCAGGGCCTGCACATGATTGCCCTCTCCATCGATCCCAAACCGGATCAAGCCCAGGCCTACCTGAAAAAGCGCGGCTATACCTTCCCCGCCGCATGGGCCAGCCCAAACTGGCGCAAGCAGTTTCCCAAGCCCAAGGGTCTGCCCATCACCTTGTTGCTGGACCGCCGACAACAGGTGCTGGTCGCCGAGAAGGGGCAGCTTTTCCCCGAAGACGTTGAAGCCATCGGCAAGCTCGCGCTGGAGGACCCCGTGCGCGGGAAAGGCTAACGCCGCGCCAGTGAAAGGGGACGACTCAGGCTGAGCCCCCGGCCGAGGCGCTTGGCGCCTGGGGAGCCCCCGCCGAGAAGGGGTCAAACCCGCGAAGCACCCCTCTCAACATCTCCAGGTACAGCGTTAAAAAAGGGGCATTGTGTTCCCCCGAGGTCGCGCCGGCATGACGCGACACCAGGGCCGCGGGATCGGCATCGACATAACAGGCCATGCGAAAAGCGGAGAGGGCATCGACGGCCGGGCCCTCCTCGCCCGTGGTGCTTTGGCTGTGGTCCGCGCTCAGGGTACTCAAAAAAGGCATCACGACCCAGGCTTGCAGCTGTTCGTCTTGAATCAGTTGGTCGATGCACACATCGACGGTGACGCCCCCCCGCCAGCGCTGGTTCAAGTGCGTGAGCAAAGCGCGCGCCCCCCGGGGCGAGACCAAATAGGAGGAAGTTCCCGTCGCATGCCAACCTTTGAGAGCTTGCACGGAAACGGTTTGGCGCGTGCGGTATTGCGTGATGGCCCCGCAAAGCTTCGCCCATTGCAAGGGCGTGGGCGGCGGGTGCCAAAAGACATCGGTGAACAGCAGATCCCAATCCGCTTGGGCGGCCGCGATCTCACGGACCAACCGATGGCAATGGGGATGCAGCCGCACGTCATCTTCCAGAATGTGCATGACCTGACCTGGCGGGAGCTGCGCAGCCTCTTGCCAGAGTCGCTCGTGGCTGAGCCAACACCCCAAATGGCCCAGGCCGAGTTTCGATTCAAACCGCTCAGGCGCTTGGGCGCCCTCCACCGCGTCAAACCGCTCGTACACCGCCGACAAGCCCAAAGCGCTCAGGTGCGACTGCATGTTGGCGCATCGGGCTTGGCTCCGCGCCAGGTTGATGAAGCGGCCGACGAGATGCATGGTTTGCGTGTGGAAGGGATGCCCGCTGCCTGCACTAGTCGTGGGCGGGATGGTGCGGCATGAGTCGATCGACAAAGGCGATCGCCATCGCGCTGAGCAAAAAGGCGATGTGAATCACGGTTTGCCAAATCAACACCTTTTCATCGTAGTTGCCCGCATTGATGAAGGTCTTGAGCAGGTGAATCGAACTGATGCCAATGATGGCGGTGGCCAGTTTGACCTTCAAGACCGAGGCATTCACATGATCGAGCCATTCAGGCTGATCGGGGTGATCCTCCAAGTTCAGGCGTGAGACAAAGGTTTCGTAGCCGCCCACAATCACCATGATGAGCAAATTGGAGATCATCACCACGTCGATCAGACCCAAGACCACCAACATGATGATGGTCTCGTTGAGGGATTCGATCGGGGCGTCGT
>VEQC01000101.1 GCA_018883455.1 Limnohabitans sp.
AGCGGTAATGGTGATCAAATCCACCGTTCCTGTGGGCTTCACGCAAGAGGCACGCGCACGACTGGGCACCGACCGATTGATTTTTAGCCCCGAATTCCTGCGCGAAGGGCGCGCTTTGCACGATAACCTCTACCCCAGCCGCATCGTGGTGGGTGAGCGCAGCGAACGCGCCAAAACCTTCGCGCGCTTGTTGCAAGAGGGCGCGCTCAAGCCGGACATTCCCACCCTCTTGACCGACAGCACCGAGGCCGAGGCCATCAAGCTCTTTGCCAATACCTACTTGGCCATGCGGGTGGCGTACTTCAATGAACTCGACACCTATGCCGCCACCCACGGCCTCGACACACGCCAGATCATTGACGGCGTGTGCTTAGACCCCCGGATTGGCTCGCACTACAACAACCCGAGCTTTGGCTACGGGGGCTATTGCCTGCCCAAGGACACCAAGCAACTGCTGGCGAACTACCAGCAAGTACCGCAATCGCTCATTGCCGCCATCGTCACCGCCAATAGCGTGCGCAAGGATTTTGTGGCCAACGACATTTTGTCGCGGCACCCAAAGACCGTGGGCATCTACCGACTCGTGATGAAGGCGGGCTCGGACAACTTCCGCGCCAGCAGCGTGCAAGGCATCATGAAACGCATCAAAGCCAAAGGGGTGCAGGTTTTGGTGTACGAACCCGTTTTGCAAGAAGACACGTTCTTCCACTCGCCAGTCGTGCCCGACCTAGCGGCCTTCAAGGCGCAATGCGATCTGATTGTGGCCAATCGCGTCACGCCAGAACTCGAAGACGTGCGCGCCAAGGTCTACTCGCGCGACTTGTTCGGGCAGGATTGATGCGCATCGCCATCCTCACACGCCACTTCAGCCGCAGCGGCGGCGGGGCCGAGAGTTATG
Source organism: Limnohabitans sp. (assembly GCA_018883455.1). Lineage (GTDB taxonomy): Bacteria > Pseudomonadota > Gammaproteobacteria > Burkholderiales > Burkholderiaceae_C > Limnohabitans. Next base: position 899 of record VEQC01000101.1, read on the forward strand.
CGATCGCCATTGCCCAAGCGCTCGCGTCGCGCCATGAAGTGCATGTGTTCTGCCAAGAAAGCGACCGCCCCGTACCCGAACTCCACTACCACCCGGTCTGGCGGCTGAGCAAGCGGCCGCGGTGGTTAAACCAGCTCCTCTATTCGGCCATCACGGCTTGGCGCACCCGCAGCGGATTTGACATCGTGCACAGCCATGAGCATGTCTGGCACGGTGACGTGCAAACCCTGCACGTGCGTTGCGTCTGGGAGGGCATCTTTGGGCAGCGCCAAGGCCTGCAACGCCTGCTGCGCTGGCTGCTTGTGCTCACGAGCCTGCGCCGCCTCACCTACCTTTGGCTCGAGCACGCGCGCATGCAGCCCCGAACCGGACGGCGGCTGATTTTTGCCTCTGCCCCGCTGCAGCAGGAGTTCCTGCGCCAATACCCTCATGTGGCTGCGTTGTGCGACATCATCCCTCCGGCGGTGACCCTGCCCGCGCAGCCGCCTGACCGTGCGGCCAGTCGGGCGCAACTCGGTTGGGCGCCCGACACCCCATGGCTACTCTTTGTGGCCAATGATTACGCCCGCAAAGGCCTCGACAGCTTGCTCCAAGCCTTGGCCCAATTGCCCGCCGAGGTGCAGTTGGCCGTCGTCGGCCAGAACCATCAGCAGGCGCGCTATCAGGCCCAAGCCCAGACCCTGGGCCTGGCAGGGCGCGTGCATTTTTTCGGCCCTCAGGCGGACCTCTCGCCCTTTTATGCCGCCGCCGATGGCCTTGCGCACCCCACTCTGGAGGACAGCTTTGGCATGGTCGTGCTCGAAGCCATGGCCTACGCGCTCCCTGTGGTGGTGAGCGGTCCGACGCACTGTGGGTTATCCACCCAACTCACCTCGGGCGTGCAAGCTCTCTTACTGGACGACCCGCAAAACCCCACCGCGCTGGCCAGCGCGCTCGCCCAGATGCTCAAGGACACCGCCTTGCGCGCTCGCTTGCGCGAGGCCGGCCTCGCCCTCGCCCGCGAGATGAGCTGGACGCAGGCCGCCCTAAAATATGAACGCAACTTTGAGGCGTCTTTGCGCCAGCGCGTTGGCGCCTAGGCTTAGCCCGGCTCCTGCCCCTCTTTTGAAGTGGATTCGCCATGAATTTTGATTACTCGGTTACTTTTGCGACCTACAACGCATCCCACTTCACCAAGCAATGCGTGGAAAGCTTGGTTCGCACGGGAACTCCCTTGGAGCGCCTGGTGGTTGTCGACAACGCCTCGTCAGACGACACCCGGGAATATCTCGCAACGCTACCGCTGGGTGGGCGCATCTTCAATCACGGCAACTTTGCTTGCGGTGTCGCGTGGAACCAAGGCATCCTGCACTTTCAATCGGAATGGACCATCGTGATGAACAACGACTTATTGGTCAGCTCTGGATGGGTCGAGGATCTGATTGGCACGGCCATTGCTCACAACCTCAAGATCATCGCCCCCGCCCGCGTGGACGGCGAGCTCGATTACGACTTTGAAGCTTTCAGTGCGCAAGCGCGCCAAACCATGGGCCAAGTGCTTCGCTCACCGGCTGAGGATGCGGTGTGCATGTGCATTCACCGCTCTGTCTTCCAAGAGGTTGGATTTTTCCGCGCCACCCCCAGCATGCTGGGGTTTGAAGACGCCATCTTCTTCCACGATGTGCGAAAAGCCAAAGTGGCCCGCGGCATTACGGGCAAAACCTGGCTCCACCACTTCGGATCGGTCACCCAAAAGTGGATGAAAAAATCCATGGGTTTGCGTGAATCCGATGATTTGGTCAAGCACAACGACCGGCGCATTCTCAATCAAGGTTGGCTTGAGCGCAAATTGGAACGCCATCAGCGCAAGAAGTTGACTCGCCAATGGCGTGACGCCGAGTTGAAACAATACGGCATGACGCTTTTTGCTGACCGCTTCAATGGTGAGTTTCACTGGCGCTAAACGCTCTTTTTGACATGCAAGACAAGACAACCGTGCTCACTCACACATCTGAGGTGGATGCCGTCAAAGTGAGCGTGATTGTCTTGACGTACCGCCAAGCGGAGGTGGTTCAAGCGTGCTTAGCGTCTTTTTTTGCGCAAACACTCTCCTCATTCCAATTGGTGGTGAGCGATGACGCATCCCCTGACGAAACCTGGTCCGTGATCGAAACCGTTTGCCAAACGGCCCCGCCCGGTATACGCCTATCGCTCAATCGCAACCCCCGCAACTTAGGCATCGTGGGTAACTACAACCGCGCATTGGCGCTGTGCGATGGTGATGTGATTTTCAGTGCCGCTGGCGACGATGTGTCACTGCCCCACCGACTCCACCGTTGCGTTGAGCTCTGGCTGGAAACCGGACAGCGTTTTGACTTGGTGGCGACTGACTTGGTGGATATGGCCTACGACGGCGAAAGACTTGGCGACAAACCCATTGATACGCTGGAGCATTGGGACTGGCAACGTTGGATGCGAGAGCGTCCTTATCACGCTGGCGCAAGCCATATGGTGACGCGCCGACTCGTTGAACTGGCCCCTCTGCGTGAAGACGCCATGCTCGAAGACCAGTGTTTGTTTTTCCGCGCGCTCCTGATGGGTGGCGCCTTACGGGTGGCAGAGCCCCTGGTGTTGCACCGCCGTGGCGGCGTCTCTACCCAACCCTCACCCCGCAATTACGATGGCAAGCGAGCGGATATTCTGAAGTCTGCGCGTCAATCGATGGCTGAGTTCAATCAGTACCTCCAAGATGCCCAGCGCCTCAACGCGCCCGAATCGCTAAAGGATTTCCTGCGCCGCCAAATTGACACCACGGCGTTCATCCAAGCGTGTCTGGGTGCTCAGGGACGAAGCGAGAGTCTGGCCTGCTTGTGGCAATACCCTCAGGTGGCATGGCGCAAGAAACTGCGCTATGGTTTGTTTGTGGTTTTGTCTGGCCTCTATCGCTTAGGCTATGCCATCAAACGATTCCTCAAAGGGAACTGAAATGATTCATCCTTCTGCTGTCGTCTCCCCTCGCGCGAAATTGGGGGAAAACGTGCAAATTGGCGCGTTTTGTTTGATTCACGACGATGTGGAAATTGGCGACAACTGCGAGATTCAGGCTTACTGTGAGCTCGGCGTTGCAACCCCGCTGGCCGAGGGACCTTTGCTGATTGGCTCAAACAGCCTCATTCGATCGCACAGCGTGTTTTATCGGGGGTCTGTGTTTGGAGAAGGCTTGCGCACTGGACATCGTGTAACGGTGCGGGAGTTGATCCAAGCGGGGAAGGATTTGCAAATCGGCACGTTGAGCGACCTCCAAGGGCATGCACAGATTGGCCACCACGTGCGATTGCACAGCAATGTTCACATCGGACAAAAATCCCACATTGCGGATTTCGTCTGGATTTTCCCTTATGTCGTTCTGACCAATGACCCTCACCCTCCCAGCCATGTATGTGTAGGCCCCACCATCGAGGCTTACGCGGCAATTGCCACCATGTCGGTGATCTTGCCGGGTGTTCGCGTCGGAGAAGGGGCCTTGGTTGGCGCACACAGTTCTGTGGCACGCGATGTCGCCCCTCACACCGTTGTAGCCGGAAATCCAGCGAAATTCATTACGCAGACTTCTAACATCAAACTCAAAGATGGCAGCAATGAACCTGCCTACCCCTGGACACGCCACTTTCACCGAGGCTACCCGCCCGAGGTCGTTGCGCGCTGGCTCAATGGAGAGGATTATGCAAAGACTTGACCAATGTCAGATTGTGGCGCTACCCAAGATCAGTGATCCCCGCGGTAACCTCACCTTTGTCGAAGCGGGGCGCCACATTCCGTTTGACATTCAGCGCGTTTACTACCTGTACGATGTGCCGGGCGGTGCGGAGCGAGGGGGGCATGCCCACAAAGCTTTGCACCAATTGATCATTGCCATGTCGGGTTCATTCGATGTGCACTTGGACGATGGTCAGCGCAAAAAAACGGTACACCTCAATCGCAGCTATGTGGGACTGTATGTGTGCCCCTATATTTGGCGCGAGTTGGATAACTTCTCCTCAGGAGCCGTCTGTATGGTGCTGGCCTCCAACTTTTACGACGAAGCAGACTACTTTCGCGACTACAACCAGTTCCTGCGGGAGATCCCTCAATGACCTCGTCCCCCACCGTGAAGTTTCTGGATTTAGAGCGCTTGCATCGCGACATCAGCGCAGAGCTCGAACAAGCCTGCTCGACGGTCATTCGGTCTGGGCACTACATCATGGGGCCCGAACTGGAGGCTTTTGAATTGGAGTTCGCCCAGTACTGTGGCGTCGACCATTGTCTAGGAGTGGCCAACGGGCTCGATGCCCTGCGGTTGCTGCTCATGGCCTATGGCATTGGGCCTGGCGATGAAGTTTTGGTACCGTCCAACACCTTCATTGCCACTTGGCTGGCTGTTTCTCAATGTGGCGCGACACCCGTGGGAGTTGAGCCAAGTTCGGGACTGTTCAATATGTGTCCGAGTGAATTGGCGCAAAAAATCACGCCACGCACCCGGGCCATCATTCCCGTGCACCTCTACGGTCAAACGGCCGAAATGGATGCCATTGTGGCCGTGGCGAATCAGCATGGTTTGATCGTCATCGAGGATGCCGCGCAATCCCAAGGCGCCACCTATCATGGGCGTCGTTCCGGAAGCCTGGGGCACGCGGCAGCCACGAGCTTTTATCCTGGCAAAAATTTGGGAGCGTTGGGCGACGCTGGCGCAGTCTTGACCTCCGACGCCCACATCGCCGCGCGGGTTCGCATGTTGCGCAATTACGGCTCTGCGGTGAAGTACCAACACGACTGGGTAGGCCTCAACAGCCGTTTGGATGAAATCCAAGCGGCCATGCTGCGTGTGAAACTTCGGCACTTGGATACTTGGAATACGGCGCGCCAGCGTGTGGCCGACTTTTACGGCACCCACATTTCAAACCCTTGCGTGGCACTCCCGCAAACCCCGGCTCATATGCGTTCGGTGTGGCATTTGTTTGTCGTTCGCACCCCCCACCGCGATGCGTTATCGGCTTTTTTGGCTCGAGGGGGGGTTCATTGCCTGATTCATTACCCCATCCCACCGCACCGCCAAAAGTGTTATCCCGAGTTTGCTGGCGTGCATTTCCCCACGGCTGAAGCCATGGCGGCGGAAGTGCTGAGCCTGCCCATCTCGCCCGTCATGAGCGATGCGGAAATGTCCCACGTGGTGTCGATGGTGAACCAATTTGATCCGCTTGAGCACGCGTGAGTTACAAAACCGAAGCCAGTTACCGCCCCGACATTGACGGATTGCGTGCCTTCGCAGTCCTCTCGGTCGTTTTGTTTCACGCTTTCCCCGATGTGATTCCCGCCGGGTTTACCGGCGTGGATGTGTTCTTTGTCATCTCGGGGTTTTTGATTACTGGAATTCTTTGGCGCGAACTCCAGACCCCACATTTTTCACTCCGCCTCTTTTACGCTCGCCGGGTTCGCCGTATCTTTCCCGTGCTGATTCTGGTGCTCTTGGCATCACTCGGCTTTGGTTGGTGGGTCTTGTTTGCTGACGAGTACAAACAACTGGGTAACCACACCCTGCGGGCGGGACTGTTTTTATCGAACTTTGCGCTTTGGCGCGAATCGGGCTATTTCGACGCCCAAGCCGAGCTCAAACCTTTGTTGCACTTATGGTCTCTGGCCATTGAGGAGCAGTTCTACATTCTGTGGCCGGGTGTGCTGTGGCTGTTGCACCGACGTTCGCGTCGGCCTCTGTTTTGGATCTTCGCCCTCCTCATGACCTCCATGGTTTGGAATCTCTACCAAAGCCAGCGCGATCCCACCCACGACTTTTATTCACCTCTGACTCGGTTCTGGGAGTTGATGGCAGGCGGCCTTCTGGCGGTGGCCTGGCCACGCCTGCAGCACCGACTGAGCCCTTCTCACAAACGCATGGCGGGCCTTCTGGCCGTCGCTCTGCTCTTGGCGGGGCTCGTCCTACCGCATGAGGTCAAAGTCTATCCAAGCGGCTGGGCGCTCCTGCCGGTTCTCGGCGCCTGTCTCGTGATTCTCTCCGAGGGCAGCTTCACGCCTCTGCAGCGCGCCCTCACCCACCCGCTGTCTTTGTGGATTGGCGAGATCAGCTATGCGCTCTACCTGTGGCATTGGCCTCTTTTGTCTTTCGCGCGAATCATTGAAGGGGAAACACCACATCTCGGGCTTAGGGTCGCACTCGTGGTGGTTGCCTTTCTCCTGGCCGCCGCCAGTGCGCGGTATGTGGAGCGCTTTTATCGGCACGGTCCGGTAAGGCGCGGACGCATCGCATTTTTATGCGGCGCCATGGTGTTCACGGCCACGATGGGATACATGGTGAACCGGGCTGATGGCTACGATCAGCGCCGATTGACGGGTGAGGCTTTCATCGCGCATGCGGGTTCTATTGGGCACGATGAGTTTCACCAACTGGTGTTTAATCGTTATTACCCCTGCGCCAATTCAAAGGTGCTCGCAGACGCAGGCGACTGGATGGGTTTGAAGCGTTGCTTTCAATCCAAGCCCGACGGCCCCATCGACCTACTGCTTCTGGGGGACAGTCACGCCGAGCACCTGTTCCCGGGGTTCGCCCAGGCGCTGCCGGACTTGAATGTGGTGTTCTATGGCAAAGCGGGTTTGCCGCTTCACGATAACCCCAACTACGCCGTCATTTTCGACACCATCCTGAACACGCCAGAACCCTATCCGGTGCTCATCAGTGCGATGTGGCACGCCCGAGTCAAAGAGGTCGGGGCGCAGTCCAAACTCTCCGTGAAATTATCCGAGACCCTCCAACGCCTTGAAGCCGCGGGAAAGCCCGTGTATTTGGTCGATGATGTCTACCAATTTCAATTTGACCCGCAGCGCTGCAAGTACTTGCGTCCGCTCAGCGGCAGCGCCACCTGTAGTGCGCCGCGCGCACTTTATGAGAGCCAGTTTGCCAAGTACCTCCCAGAACTCCAAGCGGTGGCACAACAGCACCCCAAAGCCACTTTCCTCACGGTGAAGGATGTCCTCTGCGACGCCCAATCGTGCAGCATGCTCCATGCGCAACGCATGGCTTATCGGGACAATAACCATTTGAGCCTCGAAGGCTCGACCGCCGTGGCTCAGACCCTGCTAGTACAAGCCCCGCAGTTGCGAAGCCTCAGCGCAAAGCCTTGAGAGTCGGGCTTGTGGGCGTTTGCGCCAACACCTGCCAGTAATAGCCAAACAAACGCTGGCTAAATGCTTTGCGTCCGCAGATCCCGAGCACGGTTTGTCGAGACAAGGCTGGATTGTGGTGTATTTCACCTCGGTGCAATCGATTCAATGTCTGCGCAATGGCATGAATATCCTTGACGGCCACGACCTGGCCAACTTCTGCCGATTGAATGATGTCTTCTGTTCCCCCGTGACGCGTGGCCACCACATACAAGCCACTCGCCATCGCTTCCAACACGGAGACCGGCAATCCTTCAGCAATGCTGGTTTGAAGATAGATTTGATTTTCAACGAGTTTCGCATTAACTTCCGCGCGCGAAACTTTACCGATCAATTGCGTGTGCTCACTAAGGCCAAGTTGTTGCACGAGGGCTTTGATTTCTTCACCTTGCTCACCCCAAGCCTCCCACCCGATGATCGTGAGGCGAAATTCAATTCCCATTTGCTTGATGAGTTGCAGAGAGCGCAACAGGGTCGGGTAATCTTTCAAAAATGATGCTGCACCAATGGTGACTAGCCTGAGCAGTCCGCCTGGCGCATAGCTTTTGCAAACCTCTGGAAATAAAATTTCATCTACTAGGTTGTAGGTTAAGTTGAGGTCACACGCAATCTCACTGAGCCCTAACTGCCTGACCTTATCAGAGCTCACCGACAACACCATATCCGCGTTCTCAAACGCCTCGCGCACGGACTGACGCAAGTGCGGGGGAAAGTTCTGGAGTGCAAATGGCATGTGCTCGGTAATCACGTAAGGAATTCCGAACTTCTTTTTCAATTCATGGGCCAGTAATCCTCCAAGGTCGACGGACTGCGCGTGCACCAAATCTGGCAACCATCCCGCCCTTCCCATGGCTTCTATGCGCTGCACATGCGCCGCCAAACGAGCTTTCAGTTTGCGCCCTCGGGTGAAACCCCATGCGTTCGAAAAACTGACAATC
>VEQC01000102.1 GCA_018883455.1 Limnohabitans sp.
GTGGTGAGGAGGGCGATGGGCGTGGCTCACGCCCCAACAGCCATGTGGGCCGTGACCGCCCGCCCCGCCCCGGTGGCGGCGGTGGCAACCCGGCCTATGCGGGTCAACCTCGCCCCCCTCAAGGGAACAAGGGCCCCCGTCGCGATCGTCCGCCGCGCCAAGAGCGCGAGGCGCGCCCACCGCGTCTGGACGACCAAGGCTTCCCGATGGAAGAGGATGATTTCCAACCCCGCGCAAATGCCCATCTGGGTACGCAAAGCGGTGTCAACGCCTTTGGCCACAAGTCGCAAGGCGGTGGCGCGCGTCAACCCGATCCGACCCGCACGAGCATTGACCTCATGACCGAGCGCCGCGGTGGCGGCGGTGGTGGTCGTCGAGGCGGGGGTGGCGGCGGCGGTGGTCGTCGCGGCGGTAGTGGTGGCGGTGGCGGCGGTGGCCGCAACTCCGGCGGCGGGTTCCGCCGCTGAGTGGGGGTTTGCGCGCCCACGCCGCGCAGGCTGAGGACTCGCCCCGCGCGCGCGACGCGACGCCCTTAAGCGGGGCGTTGCGGGATGGGCGTGAGCACCTCGCCGCCTTCCAAAAAAGACTGCAAGTTGGCCAGCATCAGATCGGCCAGTGCCAAGCGGGTTTCCTCTGTCGCACTGCCAATGTGCGGCGTGAGCACGACTTGCGAGAGTTGACGCAAGGCCGCGGGCACGCGCGGCTCGTCCCAAAACACATCCAAGCCCGCGCCCGCAATCGCGCGTGACTGCAGCGCGGCAATGAGGGCGGCTTCGTCCACCACGGGCCCGCGTGCCACATTGATCAAATAGCCCTTGGGGCCCAAGGCCTGTAAGACCGCTGAGTTGACCAAGCTGCGCGTGCCCGCATGGCTGGGCACGGCTACCACCAAATAATCGCTCTGCGCGGCCAACTCGGCTGGAGTCGCGCAAAAGGGGTGCGCCACGCCAGGCTTGGGCGCGGTGGCGCAATAGGCAATGCGCATGTCAAACCCCGCCGCACGGCGCGCGACGGCACGACCCACCCGACCAAACCCCAGCAGCCCTAAGCGCGCGCCGCTCAAGCGTTGCACGAGCGGGTAACTTTCATCAATCCAATTGTTGTTGCGCACGAACCGATCGGCATGCGCGATGCGCCGGCCCACCGCGAGCATGAGACCCATGGCGAGGTCGGCTGCGTCGTCGCCAAACATCTCGGGGGTGTGGGTGATGGTGATGCCCCGCTCGGTGGCCGCCTCGACATCCACGCCGGGGTAGTTCTCGCCAATGAGGGCAATGAGCTTGACGTGGGGGACCATGGAGAGCAGCTTGCGATCGACCTGGGCCATATCGCCCATTCCCACCATGGCGCGAACCTTGCCCAAGGCCTCGGGGTCGAGAATGTGGGCGTGGTCGTGCACGGTGTAGCCCAACTCCTGCAATTTTTTGTAAACCGCGATGGGCAGGCTCGAGACCTGGAGGATGTGGTGGGTCATGGGGACTCCTCTGGGGCAACAAAATCAGCCCCACAAACCTGACTCTACTCCTAGATTGGCTACCATGGCGATATGCCAGAAGGAATTCCCACCCTCACCCGCGCCGGGCGGCTTGCCACCATCACGCTGCGACGCCCGAGCCAGCGCAACAGCCTCACCGATGAGGATTTGGAAACCCTGCTCGCGCACTTTGCAGCCGTGGACGCGGATGAAACCATCAGTGTGCTGCTCTTGCAAGCCCAAACCCACGATGCGGCGCAGCCTGTCTTTAGCGCGGGCTACCACGTGGGCGGGTTTGACGCCGATGTCATGGCCCCGCTCTTTTTTGAAAAAATTCCCGAGGCGCTGGCCCGTTTGCGCCCCGTCACCGTTTGCGCGGTGAGTGGGAGTGTGTATGGCGGCGCGACCGATCTGGTGCTGGCCTGCGACTTGCGCGTGGGATTGCAGGGTGCGCAGTGGCGCATGCCCGCCTGCGCGATTGGCCTGCACTACTACCCCAGCGGCCTGCGCCGCTACGTGAGCCAACTCGGGCTTGGACTCACGCAACAAGCTTTTTTACTCGGGCAGCCACTCGCCTTTGAGGACTTGCAAGCGCGTGAGCTCTTTGTACGCCTCGCCCCGGTTGCGGATTGGCAGGCGAGCGTGGACGCTGTGATCGAACCCTTGCTGCGCATGGCCCCTCTGGCCCTGACCGCCACCAAACGCAGCTTGCAAGAAATTGGGGCGGGGGCGTACAGCGAAGCCCGCCTGCGCGAGCGCTCTCGCCAATCCGTGCACAGTGCTGATTTCGCAGAGGGGCGCTTGGCCATGGCCGAGCGCCGTGCCCCCCGTTTTGAAGGACGTTAAACCGCCATGACCGATATCTCCCAACTTCGCAAACGCTACGAGCGCGCCGCCTTGGACGAAGAAGCCTCAGCGGCCGATCCCTTGCAACAGTTTGACCGGTGGCTCAAGGAGGCCATCGACAGCGAGTTGCCCGAGCCCAACGCCATGACGCTCGCCACCGTGGGCAGTGACCTGCGCCCGAGCACGCGGGTGGTGCTCATCAAGGGCTATGACGCCCAGGGAATTGTTTGGTACACCAACTACCAAAGCCGCAAGGGCCAGGAGCTCGCGGGCAACCCCTATGCCGCGCTGCAATTTCATTGGGTGGAGCTCGAGCGCGTGGTGCGTATTGAGGGCGTGGTCTCGCGCGTGAGCGAGGAACAAAGCGATGCCTACTACCAAACACGCCCCCTCGACTCGCGCATTGGGGCTTGGGCGAGCCCGCAAAGCGAAGTCATCAGCGGGCGCAGTGTGCTCGTGGCCAACGCCGCCAAGTACGGCGCGCAATACCTGCTACAACCCCCACGCCCCCCGCACTGGGGCGGTTTTCGCTTGAGCCCTGACCGCTGGGAGTTCTGGCAAGGCCGCCCAAGCCGCCTGCACGACCGCTTGCGCTACCGCCGCGAGGGTGATGCCTGGATACGCGAGCGCCTCGCCCCCTGATCAAGCGTCGGGGCGGCGCCAATGCGCTACACGCTAGCGCCCTTTGACTTCCTCAGGCAGGCCCCTATCGCCTGATGCACTGTCATGCGCCTCACCGAGCTGGATTTGCGAAACCGGTTTGAGACTAACCTGCGAGTTGATTTGCAGTACTCTGATCAAGCCTCGCAACGACTCCAGTGGGCGCTGGATCGGTCAATGCCACAAAAGAATCGGGTGAGAGTCGGTCCACAAAAATTGCCAGGCACTTACCACCGTCTTTGGTGGAGGAATAGGCAATCGCCTCATAGTCGGCGGCTCGAATCAACTCCGCCAAAATTTGACTGGCAGAGGGTAGGCCAAACTGGACAGGCAAGATTCGCCAGTTTTGCAGCGCCACTGCATCATAGAGCTGTTTGCCGCTCGTGATCATTCGAAGATCTGATGCTTTGATCTTGAGTTTTCGTGCAATTTGCGCTGCCCGCTTCGGCATTTGGATGAGCCGCAATATTTGGGCTAATGGCTCAAGCGACTCAGCGTTCAAATGAAATACTTTGGTCAATTTTCCGTTCATCACCACGGTTGAGTGACTTTGTCCCGCTGAAAGCGCCAACTCTTCTGGCGTCAAGCCTATGACCTGCTGACCGGTTTGTAACTGAAACTTCTCTCGATAAGCCGTTGAATAATTTTGCGCAAGATACAGCGCAGGCCATGGGAGCAATGTGCCAGGCTCCAAGTCATGACCGGCATTGAAGCGACCGCCACAGCCGAGCAAGCTACCCGCAGCCGATAACGGATGGAGTGACCATTGGTAATCCACTATCCGAACCCATTGCTCCAAGTCGATGGGTCTTGGCAGGGTGGCGCCGAGCGCTTGGAGCAAGCGAGATCGAAGTCGGCGTCGTTGGGGCTCCAGATGAAAGTAGAGCACATCATTGAGCTCATCCAGATCAGCCGACAGTTCGCTCCAGCGTTCAATCAACGTTTGAGAAAAGCGATCAAGCTCAAGAATTCCCTTCGGCGCAGGAGATGGCCCAGCCCCATTACGTGCAGGCGGCGCCTTTCTGCCACGACGATGATTCACAGCAAGTTAAACCCGGGTCTGGCTCACCATCGCTTGAATAATGAATTTGCGAAGGCGCTCAAAGCGTCCTAATCGAATCATGTCACGGGGCGAAACATCTCCAAGCAGAGGATTGCGGGCATGAAACCAAGCCACGGTCTTCTCTGCATCCCCATCGAATTGTTTGGCCACCCAATTGATCGTCATGGCGATTTCCTCAAGACGAAGCCGAACCGACTCCGGTATGTGTTCATCGTATCGCACAGACGACTGCGAGACGGAAGCGATACGTCCCACATCCGCTTTCTTCAATGTCAAAAACTGAGCCGCCTTCTTTGCATCAAAGGACCGGCCGTGCCCAAACGACAAATAATCGGTTGGGACGCTGTCAAAGAGTCCAAATTCGCTTGGGGAAGACGTCGAGGCAGGAGGAAGGGAGCTCATTTTTACATGCTTTTCACACGATTTAACCATGATTAAACCACGTTTCAAACACGCCGCGAACGCTTATCACGCGCCATTTGAATGACATTTGATGCTAACCAGTCAGCCCTTACGCTGAGATCAAAGCTTCTCCAGCGCCTCGCCCCCTGATCAAGCGTCGGGGCGGCGCCAATGCGCAAAGAGTTGCTGGAACTTTTGAACTTTGGGGGCGACCACAAAGGCGCAGTAGCCTTGGTGGGGATGGTTCTCAAAGTAATCTTGGTGCTCGGGTTCGGCCGCGCTGTAGAGGCCTAGGGGTTCGAGCTCGGTCACGAGCGGGGCGCGCCAGTTGGCTTGCACCTCGCGCATGACGGTGCGGGCGATCTCGGCGTGGGCGGGATCGGTGTAGTAAATGCCGCTGCGGTACTGCGTGCCCACATCGTTGCCTTGACGGTTGGGGGTTGTGGGGTCGTGAATGGCAAAGAAGATTTGGAGCAAATCGGCCAGGCCAATGACGCTGGGGTCAAACGTCAAGCGCACCACTTCCACATGGCCGGTGCGACCGGTGCAAACCTGCTCATAGGTGGGGTTTTGCACATGCCCATTGGCATAGCCCGATTCGACATCGGTTACCCCGCGCACTTGCACGAAGACGGCTTCTAAGCACCAGAAGCAGCCGCCGCCGAGGGTGATGGTTTGGAGGTTCTGGCTCATGGTGGTCCTTGGTGTTTAACCCAGCAGTTGGCTGAGGGAGATTTCGCGAGGGGCGTTGGCGTTGGGCAGGAGGTCGGCCAAGGTGACGGCGTCGAGCACTTCGAGGTAGCGGCGGGTGGCGTCTTGCAAGACGTTTTTGAGGTGACAGCGGCCGTTGAGTTTGCAGGTGTTGGCGGCTTCGTCAAAGCACTCGACCATGTCGAAGTCGGTTTCGGTTTGGCGCAGCACTTCGCCGACGGTGAGTGTTTGGGGTTGGATGACCAGGCGAATGCCGCCGCCTCGCCCGCGGGTGGATTCGACCCAGCCGATGGCGACCAAGTGCATGACGATCTTCATGAGATGGCTGCGCGAGATGTCGTGGCGCTGGGCGATCTCATTGATGGTCAATGGCGTGGGCCGCTTTTGGGTGGCCGCACAGTGCATCAGCACCCGCAGGGTGTAGTCGGTCCATTTGGTCAAGCGCATAAATACTACCGAGTTGCGTGGTCGATAAATTTTAGTGAATTCGTTCTTTTCCAGCACTTCTTTGTTGTCAGTCAAATTGGCAAGAAACCCCTGGAAATGGCGCCTAGGCCGCCGCCACGCCAGACGCGTGTTGGCGTGTTAAAAATCGGTGAAATCTACCTACAAAAAGGGGGCCACTCCATGGGCCCTTCCACTGTGGCGTTTTACAAATCGGGTATATTACTAACCAACTGGTCATTAACCCATGTCTTCCCTCTCCTCCCCCAACGAAACCCCTGCCCGTCGAGAGCGGCGCAAGGAGGCGCGTCCGGGCGAATTGCTCCAAGCCGCGCTCACTTTGTTTGTGGAAAAAGGCTTTGCCGCCACCCGATCTGAGGAGGTGGCACAGCGCGCGGGGGTCTCTAAGGGTACGCTTTTCCTCTATTTCCCGAGCAAGGAAGACCTCTTCAAGGCCGTGATTCAGGAGAACATCGGCAAGCTCTTCCCCCTCTGGAGTGATGAAATGCAACAGTTCCAAGGCAGCAGCAGTGATTTGCTGCGCCACTGCGTGCAATCCTGGTGGACCCAAGTGGGGGCCACACCGGCGAGCGGCATTGTCAAACTGGTGATGAGCGAAGCGCAAAATTTCCCGGAAATTGCAGACTACTATCAACGCGAGGTGATCGCACCGGGCCGGGAGTTGCTCTGCCGCGTCTTGGCGCGGGGTGTTGCCAGTGGGGAGTTCCGCCCCATGGATGTTTCGCAAGCGGTTTACACCCTCATCGCACCGATGATCTTCCTCATGATGTGGAAACATTCGGTGGGGGCTTGCGCGCCCAGCGCGCAAATGAAGGATCCTGAAGAGTTTTTGCAGCTGCAGGTGGACTTGCTGCTGCATGGTATGACGAGCAAGGCAAGCTGATGATGAAGATACGCACGCGTTGGGTTTTGATTTTGGTGGTGGCACTCGCCCTGGCTGGAGGGCTGTGGCGCGCCCTGGCGGCCAAGCGCCAAGCGGCGGCGCAATTGACGCAAACGGCTGAAGCCCACATTGATGTACGTGAGGCGGATGTGTGGCGCGCGCGCGAAGTGGCGCTGTTGCAAACCCTGCCGATCACGGGAACGATCAAGGCGGTCAACTTCGCGGCCATCAAGGCCAAGGTGGTGGGCGAGATCAAAGAGATTTTGGTGCGTGAGGGCGATGCGGTGGCCATGGGTCAGCCGCTCGTGCGCGTAGACCCGGTGGAGTTTGAAAGCCGCTGGCAACAGGCGCGGGAGCAGGCGGAATCGGCCAAATCGCAACTCGAGATTGCCCAGCGTCAGTTCGACACCAACCAAGCGTTGGTGGCACAGGGCTTTATTGCCAAGGTGGCACTGGAGAACTCGCTCGCGTCGCTGCGCGGGGCCCAGGCGAGCTACCAAGCGGCCCAAGCCGGTGCCGCCGTGGCGCGCAAGGCTTTGGACGACAGCTTGTTGCGCGCGCCATTTGCGGGCGTGGTCGCGAGCCGTCTGGCTCAAGTGGGCGAGCGGGTGGCGCTCGACGCCAAGATTCTGGAGTTGGTCGACCCGGGCAAGCTGGAGGTGGAAGTGGCGCTGAGCGCGGCCGATTCCGTGGACGTGCGCGTGGGCCAACAGGCCACGCTGCGCGTGGAGGGGCGTGCCCAAGCCATTCAAGCGCGCGTCAAGCGCGTGAGCCCGAGCGCGCAGGCGGCCACACGCAGCGTGCTCGCGTTTCTGGAATTGCCTGCCCAGGAGGGCTTGCGCCATGGCTTGTTTGTGGAAGGTTCGCTGGAGTTGCGCCGCTTGCAAACCCTTGCCGTGCCGCTGACGGCCGTGCGCACCGACCGGCCCCAGCTCTATGTGCAATGGGTACAGGAAAACCAAGACCCCTGGCGCGTGGCTTATGCGCCGGTGCAATTGGGCCCACGCGGCCGGTTGGCAGGGAGTGAATCGGATGAAGCCTGGGTGGCAGTGCAAGGGGTTTCAGCGGGTCAGCAAATTCTGCGCGGCGAAGTGGGTGGCCTGCGCGAAGGTTTGCGGGTGCGGGCGGTGACGCCTGCGGCAGCAGGGGCCGCGGGCTCCGCCTCTGCGGCTTCGGCCGCACGTTGAGACGGCCATGTGGTTCACCCGCGTCAGCTTGCAAAACCCGGTCATGGCCACGATGGTCATGTTGGCCTTCGTGGTGCTGGGCTTGTTCTCGTACCAACGGCTCAAGACCGACCAATTCCCCAATATTGACTTGCCCGTGGTGGTGGTGATCACCGAGTACCCGGGGGCTTCGCCCGAAGTGGTCGAGAGCGAGGTGAGCAAGAAAATTGAAGAGGCGGTCAATTCGGTGGCCGGCATCAACGCCCTGACCTCCCGCAGCTACGAAGGCAATTCGGTGGTGGTGGTGGAGTTTGGCTTGCATGTCGATGGTCGCAAAGGGGCAGACGACATTCGCGAGAAAGTGGCCTCGGTGCGGCCAAGCCTGCGCGCCGAAGTCAAGGAGCCCCGCGTGGTGCGCTTTGACCCGTCGAGCCGCGCGATTTGGTCGCTCGCGGTGCTGCCCGAATCGGACACGTGGTCGGCGGTGGAGCTGACCAACTGGGCCGACCAAATGCTCAAGAAGCGTTTGGAGAACGTGCGCGGCGTGGGGGTGGTGAACTTGGTGGGCGGCACCAAGCGTGAGATCAACATCTACCTCAACCCGCAGGCGATGGAGTCGCTCGGGGTGAGCGCGGACCAAGTGGCCAATGCGGTGCGCACCGAAACGCAAGACCTGCCGGTGGGCACGGTGCGCAACCTCCAGCAAGAGCGGGTGATTCAGATCAATGCCCGGGTGGAGCGGCCCGAGGATTTCAGCCAGATCATTGTGGCGCGCCGGGGCAACACGCCCATCCGGCTTGGCCAAGTGGCCCGTGTCCAGGACGGCGCGCAAGAAGTGGAAAACCTCGCGCTCTACAACGGCCAGCGCACCTTGCTCTTAACGGTGCAAAAGGCGCAGGATGAAAACACGCTGGACGTGATTGACGGCCTCAACCGCGCCGTGGAGCAGTTGCGCAAGGAAGTCCCGCGTGGCGTGCGCTTGGAGCAGGTGCAAGACACCTCACGCCCGATTCGGGTGGGGGTGGAGAACGTGCGCCGCACCCTCATCGAAGGCGGTTTGCTCACGATTCTGATTGTGTTTCTGTTCCTCAACTCTTGGCGCTCGACCATCATCACGGGCTTGACGCTGCCCATCTCGATCATTGGCACCTACCTCTTCATGTATGCGCTGGGGTTTAGCATCAACATGGTCACGCTCATGGCGCTTTCGCTGTGCGTGGGCTTGCTGATTGACGATGCGATTGTGGTGCGCGAGAACATTGTGCGGCACGTGCAAATGGGCAAGCCGGCCTACACCGCCGCCATGGAGGGTACGCAAGAGATTGGGC
>VEQC01000005.1 GCA_018883455.1 Limnohabitans sp.
CGTGGGCCTGCGTTTCTTGATTGGCAGCGACGGCAGCGTGCTGCAATCGGAGGTGGTCAAATCCTCCGGCTTTGCGCGCCTGGACGAGGCGGCACGGCAGGCCTTGTCCAAGTGCCAGTTCCGTGCCGGCACGGTCGATGGCAAGCCTGAGGCGAGTTGGGCCAGCATGGAGTACCACTGGCGCTTGGAGTAATCGGGGTGCCCGCGCGCGAGGGCGCAGAAAATGGCCATGCCCGTTTGGTGCGTGGAGGGGGTGGATGCCCGCCCCCTTAGGTTGCAGGCGGGGTGGGCGGGTCAAAGCGCAGACTCACGCGCCAACCGTGCGGCGTTTCGTTGTGAAACGCCAAATGCGCGCGCAGCAGTCGGGCATAGGCGCTCACGATGGCCAAACCCAAGCCTGAGCCTTCGCGGGCCAGATGCCGCTGCTCACCGCGCACCCAGCGCTGGGTCAAACGCTGCCACTGGACATCGCTCACGCCAGGCCCGTTGTCGATGACCGAGAGCACACAGGACTCTCCCCGTGTGTCGATGGCCACAGTGACGCGGCGCGGCTCCTGCGCCGACAGGCCATAGCGCAAGGCGTTGTCGATGAGGTTGTTGAGCACGCCTTCGATGAGCGCGCGTTGCCCCAGCACCGTCACCGATCGCTCAGCCCCTTGCGCGCCCAGGTCAACGCCCAGCGCGTCGGCTCGCCCCAAATGGCGCAGCACTGCCTCACGCACGAGTTCATCGAGCGGAAGGGGGACGAGCTCGGGCAGCTGACGCGCCTCGTCTGCTAAGGCCAGGGCCAAGAGTTGATCGATGAGATGGCTGGCCCGCCCTTGACTCTCCAAAATGCCCGCCAATTGCTCGCGCCAGACCTGCGGATCACTTTGCTGCAAGCCGTATTCCGCTTGGGCCCGGATACCCGCGAGCGGGTTGCGCAGCTCATGCGCCACATTGCCCGAGAACTCCCGCTGCGCGGCCACGCTCTCGGCAATGCGTTGCAAAAGACCGTTCAAGGTTTGCGCCAAGTCCTGCAATTCCCGCGTTGAGGGCGTGAGGGGGATACGGGAGAAGTCATCCGCGCGGCGACTCTCCAACGCGCTGCCAAGATTGGCCAAGGGTTGCAGGTCATGGTCAATGCGACGCAAGAGGGCATTGGCCAGCAACAGCAAGAGCAAGAGCTGCGGGGCCATGGAGTAGGCCAAGAGTTGCTGCAATGTCTGGTTGCGGCTGCGCGTGGTCTGCCCCATGACCACCCAGTGCTCCCCCGGCTGAGCCCGACGCAAAGCGACGATGCGCAACTCCAGCGCGCCCCATTGCAGGGTTTCAAATACGGGTTGATCCAGGGCTTCGGGTAGCTTCTCCGGGCGCAGCCCCTGATGTCCCGCCACCAGACGACCATCGGGCTGCCAAACCGAAAAATACAAGGATTCACTGGCGTCGAACAAAATGGCCCGCATCTCTTGCGCAGACAACTCCAGCTGTAACGAATCCTGGTGGGTGCTGACCTCGCGCCGCACATGGGAGGCCACCAACAAGGCGTCGTCCAACAAAGACCGGTCGTAGGCCTGCTGAATAAAGTGGTGCCCGATGGCGGCGGTGAGAATGGCGCCAAAGAGCCAGGTGAGTGAGAGCGGCCACAACACCTGATGCAACAAACGGTTGCGCAGTGACGGTAAACGCAGGTTCACGTGGCTTCCTCTTCCAGCAGGTAACCAATGCCACGCAAGGTGCGAATGCCGGCACCACTGCCCGCGAGCTTTTTGCGCAGGCGAGAAATAAAGGCTTCGAGCGCGTTGTCGGCCAAAGCGGCATCGAAATCGGAGAGTTTTTCCGAAAGCACCCGCTTGCTCACGGCTCGCCCCGGGGGGGACATCAGCTCCCAGAGAACTTCGAACTCCCGCGCGGGCAAGACCAATTCCGTCTCGCCCACAAACAAACGGCGCTGGGTGCGATCCAGACGAAGCTGTCCCACCACGACCGCTTCGTTGAGGCCAACCGTGCGACGGGTGAGCGCGCGCAGTCGCGCCTCAACCTCACCCAGATCAAAGGGCTTGCCCAGGTAGTCGTCCGCACCCGCGTTCAAGCCGGCAATGCGTTCTTCGGTGCGGTCACGCGCGGTCAAGATCAGCACCGGGGTTTTGTCCCCCCGCGCCCTGGCGGCTCGCAGGAGTTGCAGACCATGGCCATCGAGTTGGTTGGAGCCCTCCTCACGGGGCAAGTTCAGGTCCAACAGAATGGCGTCGTAAGCCTGCACACGCCAGAGGTGCTCCCCCGCATGGGCGGTTTGGGCACCGTCGACCCGATAACCGGCATCGGTAAGCGCTCGCGACATGACGCGTTGCAGCGTTGCATCGTCTTCAATCAACAGGATGCGCATGGTCAGGCACTGGTCAGGGTAGAAGTGAGACAGTGCCAAGCATAAGCCATCGCACGCCCAGATTCCGCTATGTCGACCCCCAAACGCCCCTGGTGGCAAAACCCACCCTATTTGCTGCTCGCTGCGGGCGCGCTTCCCCTGGTTTGGTTGCTGGTGGTGAGCTTCTCGGGCTCGCCCACAGCGGCGCGCCCCCAACAGCCCGAGCCGATCGTGCAAGGCAACCAATTGCGCTTCCCCGCCGGCCACCCCCAGCTGGCCCTGCTCAGCACCGTGGCCGCAGCCGCGGCCACAGAAGTGCGCATTGAATTGCCGGCGCACATCGTTTGGGATGAATCGGTCACGCAGCGCGTCTACCCCGCATTTGCCGGCCGCGTCCAGCAATTGAATGCCGATGTGGGCCAGCGGGTTCAGGCGGGCCAGGTTTTGGCCACGCTGCTCTCGCCTGAGTTCGGGACGGCGCAAGCCGACACCGCCAAAGCCAGGGCCGACGCCTTGGTGGCCAAGCGCGCGGCCGAGCGCATGCAAACCTTGTTCGAGGCCGATGTCGTCTCCCGCAAAGAGTATGAGCAAGCCCAAGCCGATGCCGAGCGTGCCCAGGCCGAGCTGGCCCGAGCGAGCGCGCGCACCCAGCTCTACGGTCACGCCGCAGGGGTGAATCAGGCCCTGCCCCTGCTCGCCCTGGTCAATGGCGTGGTGGTGGAGCGCAACCTCAGCGCGGGCCTGGAGGTGCGACCCGATGCCAGCGGGGCGCCCCCGCTGTTTGTGATCAGCGACCCCACGCAGTTGTGGGTGCAAATTGATGTGCGCGAGGGTGATGCGGAAGCGGTTCGACCTGGCACGCGTTTGCAGCTCAACCTCGCCGCGCTGCCCAGCCAAACGTTCACGGCCGAGGTGGTGACCAGCGCGGATCGCATTGACCCGCAGTCGCGCACCTTCAAAATTCGCGCCCGTCTGCACAACCCGGAGCGGCGCGTGAAGGCGGAGATGCTGGGCACAGCCCAAGCCATCAAACCCATGCCGGCCGGTGTGGTGTTGCCCGCCACGGCTGTCCAGCTGCGCGGCACCGACCATTGGGTTTATGTGCAAGTGGCTGCGGGCGTGTTTGAGCCGCGCAAAGTCATCTTGGCCCATGAGACGCGCAGTGAGGTGTTGGCGGTTGATGGGGTGCGCGTGGGCGAACTGGTGGTCAAGGACAACACCCTGCTGTTGGCGCGTGAGTTCCGCTTCGCCAAGGATGCCGCGCCACCGAGTATTCCCGCACCATGAAGCGCCTGATTCAGTTTGGGCTCAACCAGCCCTTGTTCATCTTGCTCGGGACCGTGCTCTTTGTCCTCTCGGGCTTGATCGCTTTTCGCAGCCTCTCGGTCGAGGCTTTTCCCGACGTCACGGACACCCAGGTCACGGTCATCGCCCTCTACCCCGGACGCGCGGCCGAGGAAGTTGAAAAGCAAGTCACGCTGCCCATTGAGGTGGCGCTCTCGGGCTTGCCGCACGCCATCCGGGTGTTCTCACACACCCAGTTTGGGCTCTCCTTCACCGTGGTGACTTACGACGACCAAAGCCAAGTCAATGAAGTGCGACAGCAGGTCAATGAACGGCTACGGGGCATCGAATTGCCCGAAGGGGTGGAGGCCCACATGGCGCCCAACGCCACGCCGGTGGGCGAGATCATGCGCTACCGGGTGCGCGGCGATGGCCTCTCGACCACCGAGCTGCGCACGCTCGAGGATTGGGTGATCGAGCGGCAATTGCGCCAAGTACCCGGTGTGGCCGATGTGGTGGCCATGGGCGGCTTTATCAAGCAATACGAGGTGCAACCCGATTTGCACAAGCTCAGCCGCTATCAGCTGACCTTGCGCGACTTGGAGAACGCGCTGGGCAGGGGCAATGCCAATGCGGGGGGCAGTTATGTTGCGCAGGGGCATCAGCAGTTCGCCATTCGCGGGATTGGCTTGTTGCGCACCGTGGACGACATCGGTCAAGTCGTGGTGGCGGTGCGGGGCGTCACGCCCATCTTGGTGCGCGACGTGGCGCAAGTGCAAGTCGGGGCCGTGCCCCGCTTGGGCACCGTGGGGCAGGATGAAGATGACGACGTGGTCACCGGCATCGTGATCATGCGCAAGGGTGAGAATCCGAGCGAGGTTCTCAAGGGCGTGAAGGCACGGCTTGACGACCTCAACACCCGCATTCTGCCAGCGGGGGTGCAAGTCGTTCCCTTCTACGATCGCACTTGGCTGATGGGCAAGACCCTCTCCACGGTGTTTCGCAACTTGGTGGAAGGCGCTTTGCTCGTGGCCTTGGTGCTGTATTTGTTTTTGTCCAACCTGCGCGCCTCGTTGGCGGTGGTGCTCATCATTCCGCTCTCGCTGCTCGCCACCTTTCTGGGGCTGAAGATCGCCGGCGTGCCCGCCAATTTGTTGAGCCTGGGCGCCATGGATTTCGGCATCATTGTGGATGGTGCCGTGATCGTGGTGGAGAACATCATGCACCGCCTGGCCGAGCGGGGCGAGGGGATGAATGAGAAAGAGCGGCGCACCCTGATCACGCAAGCCACGAATGAAGTGGGGCGTCCCACGCTTTTTTCCATGCTCATCATCATTGCGGCGCACATTCCGATCTTTGCCTTGCAACGGCACGAAGGGCGGATTTTTCAGCCCATGGCCTTGTCGGTCACCACCGCCTTGGTGGGCTCGCTCATTTTTTCACTCACTCTGGTTCCCTTGCTGGCGTACTGGATGCTGCGCAAAGGCATTCCCCATGGCGACAACCTGCTGGTTGAGCGCGCCAAACGGTTTTACACCCCAATTCTGGACTGGGCGTTGGATCGGCCACGCCAGGTGGGTGCGGCGGCTTTGGTGGCGTTCCTGCTGGCTTTGGGCTTAGGTTCCCGCTTAGGTTCGGAGTTTCTGCCCGAGCTCAACGAGGGCACCATTTGGGTGAACGTGCGCCTGCCGGCGAGCATTTCCAACGATGAAGCCGGTAGGGTCATGCACCAAGTGCGCATGGCCTTGCGCAGCGTGCCCGAAGTGCGCACGACGGTCTCCAAAGCCGGGCAGCCCGAAGACGGCACCGACCCCAAGACCATCAGCATGGCGGAGGTGTTTGTGGATCTGAAACCTCCCGAGGAATGGCGCGAGGGCATGACGCGCGAGCAGCTCATTGAGGAGATGGAACGCGCGGTGACGAATCTGCCGGGCATGCAGCCGACTTTCTCCCAGCCCATTCGCGACAACGTGCTCGAGTCCATCTCCCAAATCGATGGTCAGATCGTGATCAAGGTCTCCGGGGACGACTTGCAGGTGTTGCGTGACACCACGGAGGCCATTGAGGCGCAAATTCGTCAAGTGCGCGGGGTCTATCGGGCCGAAATTGACCGACAGGGGGAGCTGCCGCAGTTCCTCATCGAGATCGACCGCGCCCGCGCCGCGCGCCTTGGCCTCAACATTGGTGATGTGCAGGATGTTGTGGAGACGGCGCTTGCGGGGCGCGCCGCCACTGCCCTGTGGGAGGGGGAGCGCCGCTTCACGGTGGCGGTGCGCCTACGAGAGGGTGAGCGCGCGCTTGGTCAACTCGATGGCCTGCTGGTACCCACGCCGGCGGGGGGAACCGTGCCCTTGGCGAGCATCGCCACTCTGCGCGAGGGCAGTGGGGCCATGAACATTGCGCGGGAGGCGGGTCGGCGCACGATGGCGATTGGTATTTTCATCAAGGGGCGCGACATGGGCTCGGTGGTGGCGGACATGAAAAGTGCTGTGGCGCAGCGCGTGAGCATTCCGCAGAGCTACACCCTCACTTGGTCAGGGGAGTTTGAAAACCAGGAGCGCGCCATGCAACGCCTCTCCGTGGTGGTGCCCATCTCGCTGCTGCTCATTTTTGTGCTGCTCTTTGACGCCTTCTCCTCGTTCAAGTCGGCCGGGCTCATCCTCATCAATGTGCCCCTGGCGCTCATTGGGGGCATCGTGGCGCTGTGGCTGTTTCACATCCCCCTTTCGGTTTCGGCCGCAATTGGGTTTATTGCGCTCTCCGGTCAGGCGGTTCTCAACGGGGTGGTCATGCTCTCCGTGTTCCAACAACTGCGCAACGCGGGCCACCAAGTGCGCGAAGCGGTACGGGAGGGTGCCTTGCAACGGCTGCGCACCGTGCTGATGACGGCCTTGCTCGCCGCACTGGGCCTTTTGCCCATGGCCTTGAGCCGTGATATCGGCGCTGAAACCCAGCGCCCGCTGGCGATTGTGGTCATTGGCGGTCTCTTCACGGCCACCCTGCTCACGTTGGTGGTGCTACCCACCCTGTACGTGGCTTGGTTTGCGCCCAAGGGCGGGGAAGCGGGGCGCGCTCACAAGGCTTAAAATCGGGGGTTGACCCTGAGGAAAGCCCATGGCACGCACGCTTTACGACAAAATTTGGGACGAACACGTCGTCCACACCGAGGAAGACGGCACCGCCGTCCTCTACATCGATCGCCATTTGGTCCATGAGGTGACCAGCCCGCAGGCCTTTGAGGGCTTGCGTCAGGCTGGCCGCGGTCTGTGGCGCAAAAGCTCCGTGGTGGCCACGGCGGACCACAACACGCCCACCACGGGCTGGGAGCTGGGCTACGACGGCATCACCGACCCCATCAGCAAGGAGCAGGTGGTCACCCTCGACGCCAACATCGCCCACTTCGGCGCGGCTGCCTTCTTTCCCTTCCTCTCCAAACGCCAAGGCATCGTGCACGTCATTGGCCCGGAAAACGGCGCCACCCTGCCCGGCATGACCGTGGTGTGCGGTGACAGCCACACCTCCACGCACGGCGCGTTTGGTGCCCTGGCCCACGGCATTGGCACCTCCGAAGTCGAGCACGTCATGGCCACGCAAACGCTGCTGGCCAAAAAGGCCAAGAACATGCTGGTCCAAGTCGAGGGCAAAGTGGCCAAGGGCGTCACGGCCAAGGACATTGTGCTGGCCATCATTGGCAAGATCGGCACCGCCGGGGGCACGGGCTACACCATTGAGTTTGCGGGCAGCGCCATTCGAGACCTCTCCATGGAAGGTCGCATGACGGTGTGCAACATGGCCATTGAGGCCGGCGCGCGCGCGGGGCTGGTGGCCGTGGATGAGAAAACCATCGACTACGTCAAGGGACGTCCCCTCTCCCCCACGGGCGTGGCCTTGGAGCAAGCCATCACCTACTGGCGCACCCTGCACTCCGACCCCGGCGCGCACTTTGACGCGGTGGTCACCCTCGACGCCACCGCCATTGCGCCCCAAGTGACCTGGGGCACTTCACCCGAGATGGTCCTCTCCGTGCTCGACCGTGTGCCCGATCCGGACAAGGAAAAAGACGCCAATAAGCGCAACGCCATGGAGCGCGCGCTCAGCTACATGGGGCTTGAGCCGGGCAAACCCATCAGCGACATCACGGTGGACAAAATCTTCATCGGCTCATGTACCAATAGCCGCATTGAGGACATGCGCGAAGCCGCCGCAGTGGTGAAAAAACTCGGCCAAAAGGTCTCGCGCAACGTCAAACTCGCCATGGTTGTGCCGGGCTCGGGCCTGGTCAAGGCCCAAGCCGAGCAAGAAGGCTTGCACGAGATTTTCCGCGCCGCCGGCTTTGAATGGCGTGAGCCTGGCTGCTCCATGTGCCTAGCCATGAATGCCGACCGTCTAGAGCCCGGTGAGCGCTGCGCCTCCACGAGCAACCGCAATTTTGAAGGCCGCCAAGGCAATGGTGGGCGCACCCATTTGGTGAGCCCGGCCATGGCGGCGGCAGCTGCGATTCACGGCCACTTTGTGGACATCCGCCAATTCGCGTAAGAAGGTAAGCCATGCAGAAATTCCAAGTACACAAAGGGCTGGTGGCCCCGATGGATCGCGAAAACGTAGATACCGATGCGATCATCCCCAAGCAGTTCCTCAAGTCCATCAAAAAGACGGGCTTTGGCCCCAACCTCTTTGACGAATGGCGCTACCTCGACAAAGGTGAGCCGGGCATTCCCGAGAGCCAACGCAAGCCCAATCCGGACTTTGTGCTCAACCAGCCGCGCTACCAGGGCGCGAGCATTCTGCTCGCACGCAAGAACTTTGGCTGCGGCTCCTCGCGTGAGCACGCCCCCTGGGCCATCGAGCAGTATGGCTTTCGCGCGCTGATCGCGCCGAGCTATGCGGACATCTTCTTCAACAACTGCTTTAAGAACGGCATCTTGCCCATCGTGTTGCCGGAGGCCACGGTGGACCAACTCTTCAACGCGGTTCAGGCCTTCCCCGGCTACGAGCTCACGATTGATTTAGAGCGCCAAGTGGTGGTGCTGCCCCAGGGTGAGGAAATCGCCTTTGAGGTGCAGCCGTTTCGCAAATACTGCCTGCTCAATGGTCTTGACGACATTGGCCTGACGCTGCGCCACAAAGACAAGATTGCCGCCTTTGAGGCCCAACGCTTGGCAAGCAAGCCTTGGTTGGCCAACACCCTCTGAAAGAATCCCCCTCATGAAAATCGCTGTTCTCCCTGGTGACGGTATCGGCACCGAAATCGTGGCCGAAGCCGTGAAAGTGCTGCGCGCGCTCGACTTGAAATTTGAAATGGAAGAGGCCCTCGTGGGCGGCGCGGCCTATGACGCGCACGGCCATCCCCTGCCCGAATCCACCCTGAAACTGGCCAAAGCAGCCGATGCGGTACTCTTTGGCGCCGTGGGCGACTGGAAATACGACAAGCTGGACCGACCGCTGCGCCCCGAGCAAGCCATTCTGGGCCTGCGCAAAAATTTAGGCCTATTTGCCAACTTCCGTCCCGCCATTTGCTACCCCCAGTTGGTCGGGGCTTCGAGCCTCAAGCCGGAGTTGGTCTCTGGCCTCGACATCTTGATCATTCGCGAACTCACGGGCGACATTTATTTTGGCCAGCCGCGCGGGCGGCGGACCGCCAGCGACGGTCATTTCCCCGGTGCCGAGGAAGCCTTTGACACCATGCGCTACAGCAAGCCCGAGATTGAGCGCATCGCGCACGTGGCCTTCCAGGCCGCACGCAAGCGCAACAAGAAAGTCACGAGCGTGGACAAGGCCAACGTGCTCGAGACTTTCCAATTCTGGAAAGACGTGGTGACCGAAGTGCACGCCCAGTACCCCGATGTGCAGCTCGAACACATGTACGTGGACAACGCGGCCATGCAACTCGTCAAAGCGCCGAAATCGTTTGACGTGCTGGTGACGGGCAATATGTTTGGCGACATCCTCTCCGATGAAGCCTCCATGCTCACGGGCTCCATTGGGATGTTGCCTTCGGCCTCGCTCAACGCCGCCAACCAAGGGCTTTACGAGCCCAGCCATGGCAGCGCCCCCGACATCGCCGGCAAAGGCGTGGCCAACCCGCTCGCGACCATTCTCTCCGCCGCCATGATGCTGCGCTTCTCGCTCGGTCAGGCCGAAGCCGCCGCGCGCATCGAAGCGGCCGTACAAAACGTGTTGGCTCAGGGTTTGCGCACGGCCGACATCTACAGCGAAGGCACCACCCGCGTGGGCACGCGCGAGATGGGAGACGCCGTGGTCAAGGCCTTGGCCTAAAGCCACTCCACCGCCTGAGGGCGGGGCCAACCCCGGCCCCCCTTCGGCTTAGGCTTCGTCCACCCCGGCGTGGCGAAATTCGCGCCAGAGCAAATACAAGCCGCTGCCCACCACGATACAAGCGCCCAGCACCACGGCGGAGTCGGGCACTTGGCCAAACAGCAGCCAGCCCCAGGCGATCATGTAGAGAATTTGCTGGTACAAGTAGGGGCCCAAAACGGCGGCAGAGGCATAGCGGTGCGCCTTGGCCATGACCCAGTGGCCCATGCCGCCACACAAGCCCATCACGACAAACAGCCCCCACTCGAAACTGCTTTCGGGCGCCGTCCACACCGGAATGGCCAAGGGCGCGACCATCAGACAGGCGATCCAGGCGGAGATCAACTGGGTGACGCGGCTGTCCTCCGAGCCCGCCATGTGGCGCGTCATGATGTTAAAGCTCGCATACAAAATGGCATTGAGCACGGAGAAGAAAATGGCGGGATGAAAGGCCTGCGAGCCGGGCCGAATGATGCACAACACGCCCACAAAGCCCAGCGCCACTGCGGCCCAGCGACGCGCATCCAGGTGCTCTCCTAGCCACCAAGCCGAGAACAAGGCAATGAGGATGGGCACCGAAAATTGAATGGCGCCTGTCTCGGCCAATTGCAAGTACTGCAAGGCGGCGAAGTTAAAGAGCGTCATCGTCCCAAGCATCAAGCCGCGCAAGAGCTGCAAGCGCGGGTTGCCCCAGCGGGCCTCGCGCATCTGGGGCAAGAGCACAAGGCTAAAGAGCACGGCGTGCACGCCAAAGCGCATGAACACCACCTGAAACACGGGAAGGCTTTGCACCAGCCATTTGCCTGTCGCGTCGAGCACGGAAAACAGCAAAGTGGTGAGACAGATGAGCGCAATGCCGATACGGCGATTGGCGGCAGTGTTGGCGTGCAGCATCGTGGAGTACAACGGAATCGCTGCCATTATTCCGCAATCCGTGCGATCGCGGGGTCTCGGGTGCGTCACCGCGCGCCTGCGGGAGCACTCGGGTAGGCTCGCGCTAGCGGGCGAGTCGTTGGCGCACGGCGGCCGCGTGTGGGATGGGCTCCACGGCGCCATAGCCCTCGGTGGACATGGCGGCGGCAACGGCTGCATAGGCACCCGCTGTGGGCCAGTCGTCGCCTTCGCACCAGCGGTGCACCAAGGCGCCCCCAAAGGTGTCTCCCGCGCCGGTGGCGTCCACGGGCTGGCAAGGCGCGGGGGCAATGCGCCAGCGCTGCTGACCATCGCTGATCAACGCCCCCTCTCGACCATTTTTGAGGGCGACGACGGGTGCGCCCCATGCATGGCATTGATCGATGATGGCCTCGGGGTCTGACAGCCCCGTGAGCACCGTCATGTCGTCATAGCTGGGCAAGCACAGGTCACAGCTGGCAATGGCCGCCTGCGTGGCCGCACGCGCTTCTTGCACCGACCACAGCCGCAAGCGCAAATTCGTGTCGAAGGAAACCCGCACGCCAGACTCGCGCGCCAAAGCCACCGCAGCCTCGCACGTGGCCCGCGCGGAGGGTGAAATGGCCAAAGAGATGCCCGAGTAATGCAAGACCTTGGCCTGGGCCAGGAGCGAGCGATCCAAATCCTGCGGTTGCATGCGCGCCGCCGCCGAACCGCTGCGAAAGAAATGGAAGTGGTGTCCCTGCGCATCGTGCGTCACACAGTAAATGGCTGTGTAGGCGTCGGCAAAGGTGCGTACCCCCCGCGCGTCCACGCCCTCTTCTTGCCACAGACGGCGCAGCATCGCGCCGTACGGGTCGTCCCCCAACGCACTCAAATACCCCGCATGCGCACCTTGTCGGGCCGCCGCAATCGCGAAGTTCGAGGTATCTCCGCCAAAGCCTTGCAAGAACACCCGGCCATCGCGCTCGCCGGTTTGGTTGAACTCGACCATGGGCTCGCCCAGGGCCAACACGGTTGGGAAAGGGTGGGGGTGAGAGGACATGCGCGGATTATGCGGGTAAAGGCTTCGGGCTTAGCGGCATTGACTACCGTTGGCGCGCCCGTCTCTCGGGGCGGGCGCCAGGTACCGCCACGCCTCAGAGGTCGAGTGCAGGGCGCAGCAGACGGCTGCGTCGGTAATGCCAGCGCCCCACGCGTGTGGCCAAGGCCGCCGCGCAACACCCGAGCGAAACCGTGAGCGCCCATGGCAGCAACCAATGTCCTCCGTAGGCGTCAAAAATCACCGCCTTCAAGCCGCGCACCAACCAGGTCATGGGCAGCCACGGGCTGAGCGCAGCGTAGAAGTCGCCACTGAGCTCGACGGGCATGACGCCGCCCGAGGAGGAGATCTGCAGCGCCAGCAAGAGCATCGCCAAGGCTTTGCCAGCGTCGCCGCCCAACCGCACGAGCAAGAGCAAGACCATGGCAAAGGACAGGGCGGCCGTGAGCATGAGCAAAGGCAAGCGCCACGAGCCCTGGGGGGCGAGGCCAAACCAAGCCCACAAGACCACGAGGAGCAAGAGCGTTTGCAATGTCACCACCACCGCGGGCACGGAGGCTTTGCCCAGGAGTTTGGCGGTGCGCGTATAGGGCCGCGCAAACAAGGAAAGATGGCGACTGCGAATGAGGAAAATGGCGATCCCCGCCCCCAGCCAAAGGGCAATCGGAATGACATTGGGCACCATGGCCGCGCCCAAGTGGCGCACGGGCGAGATCACTCGCAGCTCACTCGCCACCGAATGGGCCAGCCCTTCGGGGCTGCCATCGAGCAGACGCACTTCGGTGGGCAATTTGTTGACCAACCATTCGGTCGAGGCGCTGAGAAAAACACTGCCCTCGTGCAACTGCCGCAACCCTTGGTCGAGTTGGGTTTGCCCCTTGGTGAGTTCGGCCATGCCGGTTTGGAGAGGGGTGATTTGGTTCGCCTCCGGCAGCTTCGCAATGGTTTGCTGCAAGCTGCCCCGTAAGTCGCGCACCCCGAAGGCCAAGCTGCGCACGCCCTCGCGCAGTTGCTCGGATGCCTGGCTGATTTGCTTGTGTCCCTGCTGGGTGCGTTGCAAACCGTCCCGCATCTCGACCAAGCCGGTTTGCAAGGGCTCAACGGGTTCCCCATAGCGCAAGGCGCCTAAGAACGAGCTGTCCTGCTGCTGGCGGAATTGCTCCACGCCCTGCACGAGCTTGACGCTGCCCGCGTGCAAACTGCCGAGCGCTTTGTCGACCTCTTGGTGCGCTGCGGCGAGTTCATCGGCGCCGATGCGAATGCGCCGCACGTCCTCCGAAGGGGGCAGTGAAGCCTCTAGGCCGCGCACATACTGGCCGAGCTGCTGTGCGCCCGTGGCGAGTTTGCCCACTTCTTCCTGCAGTCGCCCACCACCTTGTTGCAGCTTATGGCCCGCCCTGGACGCCTCTTGCAGGCCGGTGCTCAGGCTTTGGCTGCCCTGGTGAATTTTGCCGATCGCCAAGCGCAGCGCCGCCAAATCGTTCTGGCCGACTTTATCGGTCAGCACGAACTTCCAGCGTTGCTCGTTGAGCGTTTGGTTGAGGTCGGCGTCGAGATCCTCGGCAAACTTCTTGGCGATTTGAAAGGTTTGGTAGTTATTGCCCGCTGAGGCGAAAACCTCCAGACGTCCCTCGTCGGCGGTGCGCCCCGGCAAGGCCAGGGCCGAGAAATCCGGTGGCACGATGATGGCAAAGGCCAAGTCACCCTGGCGCACACCCTCTCGGGCCTGCGCGATGTCGTCCATGGGGTAGTAGCCAAAGTTTTTTTTCTGCAGCAGCTTGGCGGCGAGTTCGTCCCCAATGTTGACGTGTTGTTCGCGGTAGGCGTAGCCTTTGTCGAGGTTCACCAGTCCCACGCGCAGAGACTGGGTGTGGGCGTTGGGATCCCACAAGCTGCTGAGGTAAATCAGCACGTACAGCGCGGGGATGCACACCACCACCGCCAAGGCCGCGACCCAACGCGGCTGTGCGAGCGCGAGCGCGAGTTCGACGCGGGCGATGCGTTGGGCCTGACGCCAGGTTCGG
The DNA here is from genome assembly GCA_018883455.1 of Limnohabitans sp. Classification (GTDB taxonomy): domain Bacteria; phylum Pseudomonadota; class Gammaproteobacteria; order Burkholderiales; family Burkholderiaceae_C; genus Limnohabitans. The sequence continues at coordinate 13,901 of VEQC01000005.1, forward strand.
CCAAAGACGGGCGCGTTTACGTGCATGCCCGTACTGTAGGGTAATTTCGGGGAGGGGCGCAGATATTTTGAAAATTGATCAATTTTTGTGATCAGCTTGCAAGCCCCAGGCCGCGCCCATCGAAGCAACCATGATGCAAGCCATGGCCACGAACTGCAACACGCTCAGTGACTCGGCCAAGATCACCCAGCCGGCGAGCGCGCCAATGACGGGCTCGAGGCTCAGGAGAATGCTAAAGGTGTGGCGCGGCAAGTGATGGAGCGCGTACATCTCCAAGGCGTAGGGCACGGCACTCGAGAGCAAAGCCACCACCAGCCCTGCCGCCCACCATTGCGGCTCCAGCCATGTCGTGCCGGCCTGCCACGTGCCCAGGGGCACGACCAACATGGCCGCCGCCATCATGCCCATGGGAGTGGCATAGCGGCCATGGCGTTGGGCCACTATTTGCCCGACGACGATGTAGGCCGCCCAATACACGGCCGCCGCCCCCGCAAAAGCCACACCGGCCGGGTCCAGCGGTGCGTCTGTCTCCAAACCGGTTTGGGGCAACAGTAGGCCCATGCCCGTCGCCGCCAACGCCACCCACACCCCATCGCGCGCGTGCCGCGAACTCCACAGCGCCACGGCCAAGGGCCCAGTGAACTCAATCGCGATGGCCAGTCCAATTGGGATTCGACTCACCGATTCATAGAACAAAAAATTCATCAGCCCCAAGATCAGCCCATAGGCGAGCAAGAGGGGCAGATCCGTCCTGCGCCAACGATGCCGCCAAGGCCGCAAGACCGCGACCAACATCACCGCGGCCAAGCCGATGCGCAAAGCCGAGACGCCGCCCACCCCCACCTCGTCAAACAAGGTTTTGGCGAACGACGAACCGATGCAAAGAGAGACCAAGGAGCCCAAAAGGGCCAGCAGGGGCCAGAGATGAACATTCACACGGGGATTGTGCCGTTTGCCGTTGGCTGCGGTGCCACAAGTTGCGCTTTCTGTGTCGCCCACCAAACCCGAGTGTTGCAGTGGGTTTTTCTTGACCCCACTCTCGCCAGGTTCGATGATCACACGAGCATTTCAGGCTGGAAACATTGTTTCACTATAGAAACACGCAAACGGCATGTTGTCCTCCTGCGCACCGCCCCCGCACGCCGTGAGGGCGTTGCCCAGGCCCGGCGGCAAACCGTTAGGATTCCACCGACAACCGAGATCAACCATGCGCATTTTGGGTATCGACGAAATCACCTTTGCGGCGACGGATTTGTCCCGCTGCCAGCAATTCTTTGCCGACTGGGGCATGACGCTGGTGGAAGAAGCGCCCACGCGGCGTGTCTTTGAAACCCTCAATGGCTGCCGCGTGATCGTGGCCGACCCCAGCCACCCGGGCTTGCCCGCAGGCGTGGAGGCCGATCCCACGGTGCGTGAGTTGGTGTGGGCCGTTGGCGAAGCGAGCGAATTGGAGGCCATCGCCCAAGCCATGCAGGGGCAACCTGGTTTTGTGCGAACGTCTGATCGTGTGGGCTGCACAGACCCCAATGGTCTGGCCATTCGGGTGCAGGTCACCCGCAAAAAACCCCTCACCCTGCCCTGCGCGCAAATGAACACGTGGAACGAGCGTCCGCGCTTGAACCAGCCGAGCCCGGCGTATGAACGGGCTCAACCGGTTGAGGTCGGGCATGTCGTGTTTTTTGTGACTGACTTGCAGGCCGTCACCGCGTTTTATGAAAGCGTGCTGGGCTTTGTGCTCTCTGACCGCTACCCAGGGCGTGGCCACTTCCTGCGCTGCGCCCCACGCGGGGGGCACCACGACCTCTTCTTGTTGCAGACCCCGGAGGCGCGCAGGGGTCTCAACCATGTGGCCTTCACCGTGCGCGACGTGCACGAGGTGTTTGGAGGAGGCCTGCACATGTCACGCTGCGGTTGGGAGACCGAGCTGGGCCCCGGCCGTCACCCCGTTTCCTCGGCCATCTTCTGGTACTTCAACAGCCCCGCGGGTGCCCTCTGGGAGTACTACACCGACGAAGACGAATTGACCGCCGAGTGGCAGCCCCGCGACTTCACGCCCGGGCCCACGGTGTTTGCCGAATGGGCGATCAAGGGCGGTATCGATGGCCACACACGGCGGCAACACCTTGCAGCGGCCCCGAGTGGCCAATTCATGACCGACAAACCCAAGCCTTAAGGCCCCCTCGCCCCTGCGCTGATTGGAGGACAAGCCCATGCCATCTCGCCCGCTCTACAACGAAACCCATCAACACCGCGACGGTGCCCCCACCGCCTATGAGAGCCTCTTAGGTGATGCCTTGGAGCGTGCGTTCGCCATGGGCATCCATGACCTCGAGGGGCTGGTGGCCTACCTCAACGCCTCCGGCCCCACGGGCCCCAATGGGCAGGCCTGGACGCCCGCGCTCTATCAACAAGAAATGGCGCGCTTGGGCGCCTGACCCGCCTTGCCCTTGGAGTTCCGCATGCACACCGCTGTTTTGACCCCACCAGTCGACCCCATCGAGCAGGTGCTCTCGGTCGGCTTGAAAGACCTTTGGTATCCCATTTGCCCCTCGGGCTTTGTGAAGGACAACCCCGTCTCGCTGCGCCGACTGGGCTACAAAATCGTGCTTTGGCGTGATGCGAGTGGCCAAGTCCACGCCTTGGAAGACCACTGCCCGCACCGAGGCGCGCCGCTCTCCCTGGGCGTGATTCTGGGCGACCGCATGGCCTGCGCCTACCACGGCGTGGAGGTGCGCTGCGATGGCACGGTCATGCGCGTGCCGGGCAGCCCCGGCTGCAAACTCGAGGGCGCACGACCCACGCGTCGCTTTTTGACCGAGGAGCGTCACGGGGCTATTTTTCTCTACAACGCCACCGACCCGCACCTCGACAGCGCGCCGCCCCTGGAACTGCCCGAACCGCTTGCCTCGCCCGAGTGGTCGTCTTTCCTCTGCTACGTCGAATGGGCCTGCGACTACCGCTACGTGATGGACAACGTGATGGACCCCATGCACGGCGTCTACTTGCACAAGCAGTCGCACACCATGAGTGAGGGCGACGCGCACGCGGAATTTCAAATTCGCGACTTGCCCGAAATCGAGGGGTTTGTGTTCGAGAAAAAAGGCCAGCGCGATGTGAACTTCGACTGGACCGAATGGCGCGAAGCCGGCCACATTCACACCATGCGCCTAGAGATCCCCTACCCCAAGACGGGTGGCCCAGGGGGCAACTTCACGATTGTGGGGTCGTATGTGCCCGCCGAAAAAAATGTGACCGGGGTGTTCTTTTGGCGCTGCCGCAAAGTCAGCGGTTGGCAGCGCGACACCTGGCGTTTCCTCTACAAAAACCGTCTGGAGCAACGGCACTGGAACGTGCTCGAGCAAGACCGCGTGGCCATTGAAGCCATGGAGCCCAACGCCAACACCCGCGAGTTTCTCTACCAGCACGATTTGGGCATCGTGCGCTTGCGTCGTCGCTTAAAAGCCCTGGCGCAAGCCCAGATCGACCGCAGCACCACGGCCTGAGTGCCGGGCGCGCCTGGCCTCAAATGGGGGGCAAGGCCACGCCCCAGGCGTCGTAGCCATAGACCCAATCGGCATTGCCCTGGGTTTTGAGCCACTGATTGCCGCGCGAGGCGATCTGAATTTTGGCGGTGCGCTCCTGTCTGGCTTGCGCGTAGACCTGCAAAGCTTGCAACGCGCCTGCGCGCGTACTCACCCCTGCGAGGCACCGGCCCAGTACCACCCCGTCCTCAATCGCCATGCCCGCGCCTTGCGCCATGAAGGGCAACATGGGGTGGCAGGCATCGCCCAGCAAAGTCACCGCCTGCATCGACCACTGCGGCAGAGGATCGCGTTCGTACAAGGCGCTCTTGAGCGTGGTGTCACAGGCCTCGAGCAAGGCGCGCGCATCGGGGTGAAAGTCTTGGTAGAACGCGCGCAGTTCGGCCACATCGCCCGGGCTCGTCCAGGACTCCTCGGTCCAGCTCTCCTGACCGGTGGTGGCAAACACAAAGGTCTCACGCCCTTGGCTGAGCGGAAAAGTAACGATCTGGCTCTGCGGATTGGGGCCCCACCATTTGGTAAAGGCCTCGATTTCGGGAACGTGGCGCACCCGCTGCGTGGGCACCACCGAGCGGAAAGAGACGACCCCGGTAAAGCGCGGGTACTCCTCGCCAAACAAGGCCGCACGCACGCGCGAGTGAATGCCGTCGGCGCCCACCACCACATCGAAGTGCGCCTGCGCACCGCCCACGAACTGCAAGTGCACCCCTTGCGCGTCTTGGGTGAGGCGCTCCAAGCGGTGGTCAAAGCGCATTTGGCTCAAGGGAAACTGCTCGGCCAACGCGGTGATCACATCGGCCCGGTGAATGGTCACTTGGGGTGCGCCATAACGGCGCTCGGCCTCATCGCCCATGGGCAGGCGCGAGGTTTCGAGCCCGGTGTCCCAATCGCGGCTGATGCGAAACGTGGGCTTGGCCCCCATGCGCCGAACGGCCGGCCCCGCCCCGAGGCCATCGATGGCGCGCACCACATTGGGAGTGAGGTTGATATCGGCGCCCACGCGCGCGAAATCTTTGGCCTGCTCGAAGACCGTGACCATATGGCCGCGTTGGTGCAAAGCGATGGCGGCAGACAAGCCCCCCACACCCCCGCCCACAATGCCGATGTTGAGTCCTGTCATGGCGTGCTTCCCCCTGCGATCAAACACTGTTGAAGGAGCCGCCATCGAGCAGAAGGTTCTGCCCGTTGATGTACCCCGCGTGCACACTGCACAAAAAAGCACAGGTGTGCCCAAATTCAGAAGGCTGACCCAAGCGGCGCGCAGGGTGTTTGGCCAAACGGCGCTCGACCACTTGCGCCACGCTCAGGCCCTCGCGCTCGGCTTGGCGCGCAAAGTTGCTCGCCAGCCGGGCCGTGTCAAAAGTACCCGGCAGCAAATTGTTGATGGTCACCCCGCTCGAAGCCACGCTGCGCGCAAGCCCCGCCACAAAACCGGTGAGCCCACTGCGCGCTCCGGTGGAGAGCCCTAGGCCCTCGACCGGCGATTTCACGGCACTTGAGGTGATGTTGATGATGCGCCCAAAGCCACGCGCCATCATGCCATCGACCGTGGCCTTGATGAGTTCGATGGGGGCGAGCATATTGGCGTCAATGGCCCGCAGCCACGCCTGACGATCCCATTGCCGAAAATCCCCCGGGGGGGGGCCGCCGGCATTGGTCACCACGATGTCGTAATCGCGCGTGACCGCAAAAATGCGCGCGCGTCCCTCTTCGGTCGTGACGTCGGCACAAATCGCTCGCGCGTGGCCGGGGCCGCTCGTGTTGAGGCGATCGACGGCCGCTTGTAGCGGCCCCTCGGTGCGCGCGACCATCGTCACGTGCACGCCTTCGGCCACCAAGGCCTGCGCGCAGGCCAGCCCCAAGCCCGCGCTGGCCCCGCAGACCAGCGCTTGTTTGCCCGAGATGCCAAGATCCATACAGGGTGCTCCCGTTGCAGAGGGGTTAATCCGCCGTGATGCGGCGCGCGCGAATCACGCGCGCCCAATCGGCCGTTTCCTTGCGCATGTGCGCGGCGAATTCGCCCGGGCGCATGGGGGTGAGTTGCAAACCTTGGGCCTGGAGTTTCTCCAGCACTGCGGGTTGCGACAGAATCTCGTGCGCGTCTAGCGCCAATTGCTCGGCCAGCGCGGCGGGCGTGCCCGCCGGGGCGAGCAAGCCGTACCAAGAGGTGACGATCACCCCGGCCACGCCCTGCTCGGCCAAGGTGGGAATATCCGCCGCCACGGGACTGCGCGTGGTGTCGGTCACGCCCAAGGCCACCAGCTTGCCGCTGCGGATAAAGGGCAGCGTAGCGGGCAAGTTGCTAAACATCATGGGCACCACGCCCGCGAGCATGTCGTTGAGCGCGGGGCCTGTGCCTTTGTAGGGCACGTGCAGGATCTCGGTCTGGGTTTGCGATTTGAACAACTCACCCGCCAGGTGTAAGCCACTGCCCACACCGGGTGACGCATAGGAGAGACTATCGGGCTGGCGTTTGGCGCGTGCGAGCAACTCACTCAAGCTCGTGATCTTGGATTGCGGGCTGACCACCAGCACATTGGGCGCTTTGGCCAACATGGTCACAGGGGTGAAATCACGCTCGACGTTGAACGGGAAATTGGGCATCAAGGTGGGGTTGATGGTGAGGTTGCCCGCAGGCACCACCAGCAAAGTGTGGCCATCGGGTTTACCACGGCGCACTTTGTCCATGCCCAGATTGCCCGCCGCACCTGGCAAGTTCTCCACCACGGCGGCTTGGTCATAGCGTTGCGCCAGACCATCGGCCAGCAATCGTGAGAGCGTGTCTACAGGCCCGCCGGGCGGAAACGGCGAGATGATGGCAAAGCGCTCCTGGCGCAATTGCTTGACCACGGCCGGGTCGGGTTGGGCTTGTGCAAGCCCCACCGTGGCCCAGGCGAGCAACACCCCGCCAAGCCAAAGCCTTCTTCCCCAATGCCCTTGACCGACCCGCTTCTTCGCGTCACGCATGACAGACTCCTTGTTGTACTTTAGCCCGCGGCCCAAGGCAGCGGGTTGTCGTTGAGGCCCCAGTAAAAACTTTTTTGCGCGGTGTAGGCCAGAATCCCCTCGCGCCCCTTTTCTTGGCCGTAGCCACTCATCTTCACGCCCGAGAAGGGCGTGCTGATGGAAAAGAGTTTGTAGGTGTTGACCCAAACCGTGCCCACTTGCAAGGCCGAGCCGATGCGCCAAGCGGTTTTGTAATCGCGCGTCCAAATGCCCGAGGCCAAGCCATAGAGGTTGTCATTGCATTGCGCGATCAGGTCGGCCTCATCGCGCCAGGGCAAGAGGGCGAGCACCGGCCCAAAGATTTCTTCCTGACACAGGCGGGTGCGGTTGTCGAGCCCTTCAAAAACCGTGGGTAGGTAGTAGCTGCCGTGGTCGTAATACCCCCCCGTGGGGCGAGTTCCGCCAGCGAGCAAGCGTCCGCCCTCTTGCAAACCGAGCTCGACGTAACGCTCCACGCTCGTGCGGTGGGCCTGATTGACCAGCGGGCCCATTTGGGTGTCTTCGCGCGCGGGGTCGCCTACGCGCAGGGCTTGCACGCCTTGGAGCAGTCGCGCTTTGAATTCGTCGTACACCTGCGCGTGCACGAAGGCGCGCGAGCCCGCCACGCAAGACTCCCCAGAAGAGCTGAAGATGCCGTAGAGGACGCCCGCCACCGCGTGGTCGAGGTCGGCGTCGGCACACACGATGGTGGGCGACTTCCCACCCAGTTCGAGCGACGTGGGCATGAGCTTTTCAGCGGCAAGGCGTTGAATGCCCATTCCGACCGTGGTGCCACCGGTAAATGCGATGCGTTGAATCAGGGGGTGTCTGACCAAGGCGTCGCCCACCACACTGCCCTTGCCCGGCAATACGCTCACGATGCCATCGGGCACCCCGGCCTGCTGGCAGATCTTGGCCAATTCAATGGCCATGCGGGGGGTGACTTCAGCGGGCTTGATCACCACCGCGCAGCCTGCGGCCAGTGCGGGCGCGAGCTTTTGCGCCTCGCTGGCGATGGGGCTGTTCCACGGCGTGATGGCCCCCACGACACCCAGGGGCTCGTGCACACTCAGGGTGAGGAAGTCCCCCCGCGAGGGGGTGAGGGTTTCTTCCCAAGTCTCGGCCGCGGCAGCAAAGAACTGAAAAGTGCCCGCCGCGCTGGCGACCAAGGCGCGGCATTCCCGAATGGGCTTGCCGTTATCGAGGCGTTGCAATTGCGCGAGGCCTTCGGCGTTGGCCCGAATGCCCGCCGCGACTCGGTGCAAGAGCGCCGCGCGCTCATGGTGCTTGAGACGCGCCCAATTGGGTTTCCAGCGCGCGGCCTCGGCCGCTTGCACGGCCTCGTCCACGTCGGCGCTCGTCCCCGCGTGCAGAGTGGCCACGGTGGAGCCGTCATGCGGGTATTCGGTGGCGTAGCGCGGCCCTGAGGCATCGCGCCATCGTCCGGCGAAAAAGGTTTGCAGGTGTTCGCTCATGCAGGTCTCACACGGCCACGGGGGCTACACGGTTGTGCAAAAAGCGCAAAGCAGAGAGCACGGTCAAGGCCGAGGTCTTGGGGTTTTCGGCCAGCGGTTTACCGCGCATGGTCACCCGCATCTCGCCAAAGGCCCCCCGCACCTCATACTCATGAATGTTCTCGCTCACGCTTGGGTCGGCCACCAAACGCACCTGGGTGCGGTCTAAGCCAATGCCCGCGAGCGAGAGCGTGGCCGCCACGTTGGCGTTCTTGGGATAGAGGCGTGCAGCTTCGCGCGCGCTGGCCTCGAGAATCACCGCCGGCGCTGTCAACTGCGCCAAATCAACCACGTCTTCGGCCGGCGTGCCGCGCCAACCCAGCGGGGGCTTGCGTCCGGTGTAAATCAAGGCGTCGATGCCTTGGTGGCGGGCCGCCGAGATGGCGTCAATCCCGCCAATCGCCCCGGCGAGCAAATGCAACTGCGTACCACCCGCTTGGGCCGCGGCTTCGAGTTCCTCGGGCAAACCGGCTTGCGCCAACGCACCCACCGAGAGCACGGCGCATTCCACGCCCCGGCGCAAGGCCGGTAGCACATGCGCGACCAAGGCGCTATGGCTCGCGCACTCCAGCACCAACTGGGCCGAGGGCGGTACGGCGTCCACGGCTTGGGCGTGCGCCCCGAGCTGTGCCTGCACCCGCGCGACGGACGCGGGCGAGACCACCACATGCGTGATGCGCAAGGCGCTCTGGCCTTGCAGACGCTGGAAGAGGGTCGAGCCAATGGCCCCAAACCCCACCAACACCACATCTTGTGTTTTGTTCGCCATCGCTTAATCTCCCGCACGTTTGGGGGGGCCTGCAAACTTCACGGCAAAGGGGCCCCAAGACGCCATGTCCACCTCCACCACGCTCGGGCCAGTGTGCGCCAAGGCCTCGGCCAAGACAGCGTGCGCCTGATCAGCTTGGCTCAAGCGCCAATGGGGCAAGGCCATGCTCGCGCACAAGCCCGCGAAATCGGGGGTATGCAAGTCGACATAGCAATGGCGGCTGCCGTAGAGATCGTCTTGAATGTTGCGAATCACGCCATAGCTTCGGTCGTTCATCACGATGAACGTCACGTTGGCGTTTTCTTGCACCGCGCAGGCGAGCTCGCCCAAGTTGAGCATGAAGCCGCCGTCCCCACACAGGGCCACGGTTTTGCGGCCCAATTGGTGCGTGGCGTCGGCCACCGCCGTGCCCACGCCCATGGCGAGGCCTTGTCCAATGCCCCCGCCAAGCGCGTGTACGCCTGCACGCGGGTGATTGAGCACGGGCGCACGGTTACCCCACATGGTGTTGGACAAGGTGATGTCGCGCACCCACCAAAGCGCTTGACCCGCCACCTCGGCCAGCGCGTCCTTGAGCGCCACATAGGGGCCTAGCGTGGCATCGACTGCTTGGGCCGCAGCGGCACGGGTTTGTTGCACATCGCGCGCGTATTGCGGGTCGATTTGCATGCGGCCCTCCAATCGATCGGCCAAGGCATCGAGCGTGAGCTGGGCGTCTCCACACACAAAGTAGGCGCTGTCGTAGGCGCGGTTTTGCGTGAGCGGATTGGCGTCGATGCGGTAACGCGTGGCGGGCAAGGCCAGCTTATAGGTCAAGGTCTCGTTGCTGCGCAAACGCGAGCCCACCACCAAGAGCGCGTCCACACTGGCATAAAAAGCCTCGGTGGGTTTTTGCAAGTTGTACGAGCCCAAAGAGGCAGGGTGGTCTTCGGGCAAAACGCCTCGCCCCTGCACGGAGCTCACGACCGCCCAGCCCATGGCCACCAAGCGGCGTACGGCAGCGCTTGCGCCCCGCGCGCCACCGCCAAGCCACAGCAGGGGCCGACGCGCGGTCATCAGGCGTTGCGCCAAGGCGTCCACGGCGGTGCTCTGCGGGGCGAGCGGTGCCACGGCCAAGGGCGCGCAATCGGGCGGCAGGGGCAAGGTCATCTTCTGCACATCGATGGGAATTTCAATGCTCACAGGGCCACATGGCGGCGTTTGGGCGATGCGCACCGCCTCGCGCAAAGTGGCCAGCGCGGTTTGCGGATCGCGAATGCGAAACGCCTCCTTGCCCACGGACTTGAGCATGGCAAGTTGGGCGGGGTGCTCGTGAATGAAACCCAAATCGCGATCCAGAAACGGCGATTCAATCTGTCCGGTGAGGTGCAGCAAGGGGGTGCCCGCCGTGAGGGCTTCGACCATCGCGCCCGCGGCGTTGCCGCAGCCCGTGCCGGTGCTGGTCACGCATACCCCCAAGGTGGCGCTCACCCGGGCATAGGCATCGGCCATGTTGCAAGCCCCCGCCTCGCCGCGTGCGGACACAAAACGAATCTGGCCACGCCGATGAAAGGCATCCAGGATGGGCATGTTGTGAATGGAGATCACGCCAAAGGCGGCCCTCACGCCGCACTGCTCCAAAAAGCGCGCGACTAACTCGCCAACGGTGATGGTGGGGGGGGTACTCATGAATTCATCCTGATTTTGGGATGCTCGCTGCCGCTCGTCGGGGCGTGGCGGATGCGATCGGACAATTGCCCCGCGGCGGCACGGACTTGCTCGACCAAGCCGGGGAGAACTGCGTCGTCGATGCGTTGGGCCGGCACGGCAATGCTGATGGCGGCGATCACCGCCCCGCGCGCGTTGATCACGGGCGCGGCCACGGTGGAGATGCCCGTCTCGAAACCGCCCATGCTCACGCCGTAACCGCGCGCGCGGTCTTCTTCAATCAAGGCCTTGAGCTGCGCGCGGCTCGTGGGGGTGCGCGGAGTGAAGGCTTGCAGGGGTTCGTCGGGGTATAGGGCTTTGAGCGCCTGCGCGTCGAGATCGGCCATCAAGAGCCGCCCCAGCACGGTGGCGTGTGCGGGCAATCGCGCGCCCACTTGAATGGATTGGAACAGCGCACTGCGGCCCGCGGCCTTGGCGACAAACACGACTTGGGTGGCGTCGCGCACCACGATATGGGCCGAGTAACCGCATTGGTCGCGCAGCGCTTCAATGACCGGTCGGCCATGCTCGGTCAAATCCATCGCCGCGAGCAATTCAAAACCCAAGCGCAACACCGCCAAGCCCAAGCGATAGCTCACGCCATCGTCGGCGCGCTCGACAAAGCCGCCTTGCTCCAAGGTGTAGAGCATGCGAAAGACCGACGCGCGGGGCAAGCCCAAGCGGCGCGAGAGTTCGGCGCCGCTCAGCTCGCGCTCCTCACGACTGAACTGGGTGAGCAGTTGCAAGCCCCGGGCGAGCGCTGGCACGGTGTAGCGGTCGTCGCTTTTGTCGTCCGTGCTCATGCAACCCGCTCCGATCGTGCAGGCTGATCCCACCCCAAAAGGGTGTGCACCGCCGCGGCCGCCTCAATGGCGCAGGCATGCCCCACGGGCCCGAGGCTTTGCCAAGTCACCCCCGCGTCCTGCGCCACCGCTTGGCAAGCTGAGGCGGGGGTAATGCCATCGGCCTCACCGCTGGCCACCCAGCGGGGGCACTGCACCTGCGCGAGATCCCGCGCGAGCACGGCGTTGGCGAGCATGTGGGCGGCCTGGGTGTAACCCGCCACCTGAATTTGCGCCATCGTCGCACGCACGGCCTCGATTTGCTCGGGGCGCGCGTTTGGCGAGAGCATGGCGTGCGCGCGTTCGGCCGCCATGCCTTCGGGCCCCAAACGCGCGAGCGTCTCGAGGCGGGTGCGTAATTTTTCTTCGCGCACGGGCGCCGGCGCGTCGCCATAGCCACGCGCGGGCGCGAGCAAAACCAAGCCCTGCACCCGCTCGGGGGCCAAGGCCGCGGCGCTGGCGGCCATCAAGCAGCCCAAAGAGTGCCCCACCAAAACCACCGCAGACGTGGCGTGCAAGGCATCGAGCCAGGCCCAGAGGTGGCGCGCGTAGTCCAGCGCCTGGGGCGACGCATTGGCCACGGGGTCACTCTGCCCATAGCCCGGCGCGTCCCACGCCAGCACCCGCAAGTCCTCTCGATCTTGCACCCAGGTGAGTTGGGCGAGCCAACTGGCCGAACCCGAGCCGATGCCGTGCAAAAGCACGTGCGTGACCGCACTCGCTTGGCCCGATTCGCGCCACTGCACCGCCCCGAAGGGCGTGCGCACGCGTTGGGCGGGGAAAGCGTCGGTTGAGGCCGCAGCGGTCATGGTCGGGTCGGACACGAAGGGCTGGGGCTTTAGCGCTTGAGCTTGGCCAGAGGGGAGTCCGGCGGGTACACCGGGGTGATGGGCTTGGGCGAGCCCAGCATCACGCACATGAGGGCGTCTTCATCGCCAATGTTGTGCTCCTCGCGGTAGACGCCCGGAGGCACCGAAATCAAATCGCGCTCGCCCAGTACGGCCTCCCAGCGCTGGCCGTCTTTTTCGCAAATGACTTTCATCGCGCCGCGCATGACAAAGAAAATTTCCTCCACGTCGTAGTGGATGTGCGAGGGGCCGATGTGCCCCGCAGGAATCACCATGGTGGAGAAGGTGAAATGCGCCGCAGGCACGGTGTTGACATCTTTGGCCACGCCGGTTCCGCCGGTGCCCACATAGCGCATTTGCGCACGCCGGTAGCGTGGGTCGTAGTCGGCCTGAAATTTGAGGGCATCCCAGTCGTAGCGGCGCGTGGACTTGCGCGCCACGCGGCTCTCCATCCATTGCTCAAAACTTTGTCCGGGCTGCTGCATCATGGCCGCCTGAATGTCGGCTTCAGGCGGGATCTGGGCATCTTGCAAGCCGCGCGCGTTGAAGACGGGTTGGTTGGCGGCGGGGGCTGTTGGGAAAGGGGCATTCATGCAGGAACTCCTCAATTGAACACAAAGCCGCCATTGACCGGCAGCAACTGGCCTGTGATGAAACCGCTCGCACGCGTGAGCAAAAAGAGCGCGGCGGCATTCACATCCTCGGGAACTTGGGGGCGACGAATGGCGCGCCCCTGCAAATAGTGCGCGTGCCGCTCTTGGGGCACGTATTCGGTGGCCTCGACCAGGGTCAGGCCTGGCGCGATGGCGTTGACGGTGATGCCGTCCTCCCCCAGCTCGCGCGCGAGGGAACGTGTCATGGCAATCACCGCCCCTTTGCTCGCCACATAGGCGAGCAAGCGCGGTGGGCCCCACAAGGCGGTGTCGGAGGCCAAATTGACCACCCGCCCCGAACCACTCGCCGCCAAATGAGGGCGCGCCTCGCGGGTCACGAGCCAGGTGCCGCGCACATTGACGTTCATCACCTGATCAAACACCTGCGGCGAGAGCTCATCCAAGGTCTTGCCGCCGGAGTTGGTGATGGCGGCGTTGTTGATCAAGCCATCGAGCCCTCCGAGCTGAGACACCGCCGCTGCGACCCCTTCGCGAATGCTCGCCTCATCGGACAAGTCAAGCGGCACATAAGCCGCCGCCTCTCCCAGCGCTGCGGCCAGCGCGCGGCCGCGCTCATGCAAGACATCGCTGATCACCACTTTCGCCCCCGCGGCCACCAAAGCGCGCGCGAAGCTCTCGCCCAGACCGCGCGCTGCGCCGGTGACCAGCACCCGGCGGCCTTGGAGTTGGATTTCGGTCATGCGCTTGGGCCCTTCATGCACCCATGCGCTCAACGCTGGGCAAATAATGCAACACCCGGCGCTCGGCCAGGACCACGGCGTAATAGGCCACGATGCCAATCACCGTGAGCGCGCCAATGACGACGAACACCCCCGCGGTATTGCCCTGGCCTTCAAAGAAGACGAGCAAATAACCCAGGCCCATATTGCCGCCCACCAACTCCCCCACCACCACACCAATGACGGCCAAGGTGCTGGCAATGCGCAAGCCCGAGAACAGCGGGGGCAAGGTGGTCGGAAACTCGACCATGCGAAAGACCTGAAAGCGCGTGGCGGAGAACGAGCGGGCCAAGTTGATCAGGTCCGCGTCCATCGCCCGCATGGCGCTGAGCACATTGATCAGCACCGGAAAGAAGACGATGAGTACCGCAACCAAAATCTTGGGGTAAATGGTGTAGCCAAGCCACATCACAAAAAGCGGGGCGAACGCGACCTTCGGCGCGATCTGCAACGCCAGCAGATAAGGGGAGAGCACGGCCTCCACCCGGGGCGAGACGCCCAGGGCGTAACCGATCATGGCGCCCAGCCAAGAGCCCAACACAAAGCCAATGACCACTTCGAGCGCCGTCACCCCCGCATGCCAGAGCAAACGCTCCCCGCCCCATATCCGGCCCAACTCCTGCACCACCACGCTCGGCGGGGGCAAGACAAATTCCGGCACGCCCAAGAGCGCGGGCACGTACTCCCAGGTCAGGAGGAAGACCAAGAGCACCGCCACACTCCAGGCGGCCGTGACAAGACGTTCGTTTTGCATGGTGGGGGGCGCTGACGTCGGGCTTTACTTCGTCACAAACTGATTGGTGTAGAGCTCTTTGACGGGCACTTCTTTGGGAACGATGCCATTGGTGACATAGAACTTCTGCAATTCCACCAAGCGCGGCTCGTCCATCATGCCCGGCACCTTTTGGGCCGCATAGACATATTTGTTGTAGAGCTCAAAGGCTTTCTCAATACTGGCCTCCTTGCCCTTGTGCACTGGCACATGGTTGACGTAGGTGGCCACCGCAGCCTTGGGGTTGGTCATGATGTCTTTCATGCCCTTGAGGGTGGCGCGCACGAGTTTTTGCAGAAGCTGCGGGTTTTTGGCAATGGTTTCATCGGACGCCAAAATGGCTTGGGCCATGCTCTTGAAATACAAATCGGCAGGCATGACGTCCACCTGCGAGCCCGCATCCATGGCGCTCACCGTCCAATCGGGCACCCCGGCCATGGCGCTGGCCTTCTTCGCGGCGAACTGCTGCCACACGCCCGCAGGGCCTGCGGCCTGAATGTTGACGTCGTTTTTCGTCAAGCCCACCTTGCTGAGCATGCCGAGCAAGGCGTAGTAAGTGGTGTCGGTATAGGCGAGCACGGTCACCGTGCGGCCCTTGAGTTCGCGCGGGCTCTCGATGCGCTCGTCCTTGTGGCTCACGAGTTGGGTGAGCGAGCCCGCACCCAAGACGGCGACGGCTTTGACAGGAATGCCTTGCGCGCGCGCAATGATGGGGGTGTCTCCAATCGCGCCCCCGATCACGGCATTGCCCGCGCCAATTTGCTTGGCCACATCCACGCCGCCACGCGCCGTCACGAAATTGACCTTGAGGCCTTCTTGCTCATAGTAGCCCTTGGCTTGCGCCAGCATCCAGGGACCAAACGCCGGCAAGGTGCCCGGCGCTGGCAACAAATAGGTGACTTCCTGCAATTGGGCCTGCGAAGCCATGGGCAACGCGAATGCGCCGGCGGCGAGCAGGGACAGGCACAGGCGGCGGGCAGAGAAAGGGGGCTTGTTTGTTTTCATCGCGGACTCCATGGGTTGGGGTGGGACAGGAAAAAAACGGATTTAGTGCACATCGGACTGGGCGTCGAGTTTGAGCAGATCCATCAAGTGCGCCACGTACTCGCCCACACGGGGGTGTTTGCGCCGCTGCATGGGGTTCTCACGCTCGGGGATGTCGATGGGAATTTCCGCCACGATCGTGCCTGGGCGCTCGCTCATGACCAAGATGCGGTCGGAGAGGGCCACGCCTTCGGCGAGGTCATGGGTGATGAAGAGAACGGTCTTGCCGTGGGCCTTCACGGTTTGCGCCAAGTCCTGTTGCAAGATCATTTTGGTTTGGGCATCGAGCGCCGAAAACGGCTCGTCCAACAGCAGCACCAGGGGATCCACCGCCAGCGTGCGCGCCATGGCCGCGCGCTGGCGCATGCCGCCCGAGAGTTGATTGGGGTAGTGCTCGCCAAAGCCCGCCAAATGGCATTGCACCAAGAGTCGGCTCGAAATGGCTTTGCGCTCCGACGCGGGCACGCCGCGCAACTCCAAGCCCAATTCCACGTTTTGCGCAATCGTGCGCCAAGGCATGAGCAAATCTTTTTGCAGCATGAAGGCGACGTGACGGTTCGGGCCCTTGACCCACTCCCCGCCCACCATGACCCGGCCTTGTGACGGCGCCGAGAGCCCAGCCCCCATATTGAGCAAAGTGCTCTTGCCACAACCCGAGGGGCCAATGATGGAGACCACCTCACCTGGCGCGATGGCAAAGTTCACATCGCGCGCGGCGAGCACTTCACCGGACTTGCCCCGCGCCGCAAAGCGCTTCTCGACCTCGATGAACTCGATGGCAGGGACGGCCTGATCGGCTTTCGTGGTCATTCAATGCACTCGTGGTTGTTTTAAATACGAAACAGTGATTCACTTAAGAATCAATGATAGTGTGCCCCCTCACGGAGAAAACCAATACCCTAGCAAATTAATCGGGATTCAATGGGTCACCAGAAACACCCGTAAGGCATTCCCCGAGCTCCGAAAAAAATTGATACCGATTTAATTGACAATCATTTAGGGGCTGTGCAACCCGCCAGCCCTGACGCTCTCTTTGTTTCAGTCGGATACGCCCTATGCCTTTGTCAATCGTCCCTTGGAAGAAGCTCCGCCCGATTTTGCGCACGACCCACGCTCTGCGCGTGGTCTGCACCGGCCTGTTGTTGACCGGCATGGCCAGCGTGGCGCAGGCGCCCTTGGATGTGCGCGTGGCCTTGGTGATTGGCAACGCGGCCTACCAAAAGGTTCCGCCCCTCTCCAATTCGGTCAATGACGCCCGGGCCATGTCGCTCGTGCTGCGCAAACTCGGCTTCAAGGTTTTTGACGTGATCGATGGTGACCGCACCAGCATGGCCCAAGCCATCAGCCGACTGCAAAACGATTTGAAAGGTCAGCAGGCGGTGGCCATGCTCTATTACGCGGGGCATGGCTTGCAACTGGACTGGCGCAATTACATGGTGCCGATTGACGCCAACATCGACAAAGCCGAAGACGTGCCCAAACAGACCGTAGACATCGAGCAGGTCATCCAGACGTTCAAGGAATCCAAAACCCGCATGAACATCATCGTGCTCGACGCCTGCCGCGACAACCCCTTCGCGGGCAGCGCCAGCGGCAAAGGCTTGGCCCAACTCGACGCACCACCGGGCACCTACCTCGCCTTTGCCACGGCGCCAGGCAACGTGGCCGAAGATGGCGACGAAGCCACGGGCAACGGCCTCTTCACCCACTTTTTGCTCAAAGAGCTGCAACGCCCCGCCAAAATTGAGGATGTCTTCAAGCGGGTGCGCTTGCAGGTTCGCCAAAAAAGCCAAGGGCGTCAAATTCCCTGGGACTCCAGCAGCTTGGAGGACGACTTCGCCTTCAACGATGGACGCAAGTTCAAATTCACCGCGGAAGACTATCAGCGCGAGATCCAGCAAGCCAAAGCCCGTGAAGAGCGGCTTCGCCGCGAGGCCGAAGCGGCTGCCGAGCGCGAGCGCCAACTCGCCCAGCTGCGCGAGCAGGAACGCCTGCGCTTGGCTGAAGCCCAGCGCATTGCGGAGCAAAAGGCGCGCGAGCGCGCCGAGGCCCAAGCCCGAGAGCGCGAGCGCGAGTTGGCGCTAGCCGCCGAAGCGGAGCGCAAAAAGGCTCAAGCCGCCCAAGAGGCCCTTGCGCGTGCGCAAGCCGAAGAGGCACAGCGCCTCAAGGACTTGGCCTTGGCGCGCGCACAGGCCGAAGAGGAGGAACAACGCCAACGCCTCTCCGCCGAGGCGGCACGCGAGCAGCAGTTCGCGCAAGAAAAGGCCGAGTGGGATCGGATCAAGGACAGCAAGAACGCGCAGGACTTCTATGCGTTTTTGCTCAAATACCCCAACGGTTTGATTTCCGTTCAAGCCTCCGCCGCCATCGAGCGCCTGCAAGTGGCCCAAATCAAACCCCAGGCCGACCGAAGCGGCTTGGTGCAAGCCATCAACCCCGAGCGCTTCCGCGTGGGGGACAGCTATCACTACGTGCGCCGCGACAACCTCACGGGCCGCGAGATGAGTCGCTTCACGCGCACCATCACCAAAATTGAAAATGGTCTGGTGTATATCTCTAACGACGGCAATGAAGAAATCAATACCATCGACGGCGCGAAGATTTTGGTGGTGAGCGCCGTCACGTCCTTTCGTTACGACCCGCCCAAGATGGAAATTCCCACCGACGGACTGGTGGTCGGCAAAAAATGGACCGGGGCCTATGTGGAGACCGACCTCAAAACCCAGCGCAAGTATTTGCGTGAAGATAAATTCAAAATCCTGCAGCAAGAAATCGTGGAGGTGATCGCGGGCAAATTCAACACCTTCAAGATTGAGGACGTTTCCTTCAACCAAACGGGCACCCGCGCCTCCCTGGTCTATTGGGTCGACCCTGACTGGGGCTTGCCCGTGCGCACCGACCGAGAGGTGATCAATGCACGGGCCAATATCCGCATCAGTGAAACCGTGCAGCTGATCTCACGCGCGCGGGGGCGCTAGAGCCCCTGCTGCGGCCTCACGCCGCCGCTTGGCGCAGGATTTCCGCCTCCACCTCGCCCAGACGGTCTTTGCCAAAGAAAATCTCGTCGCCCACGAAAAACGTGGGGGCGCCAAACGCGCCGCGCTCAAAGGCCTGTTGGGTGTTGGCCATGAGGGTGTTTTTCACTTCGGGGGTTTGCGTGGCTTCCATGAGGGCCTTGGCATCCAAGCCATGGCGGCTCAAAACCGTCGCGATCACTGCAGGTTCGGCCAGGTTCAGGCCCTCCTCCCACATACCGGCGAACATCGCCGCCGCATACGGCTCAAAACAACCCAAGTGCTGCGCCGCCACCGCGCCCCGCATGATGCCCAGCGTGTTGACGGGGAAATGCGGGTTGAACGTGTAGCGGTCGAGCTGGTGCTTTTGCACAAAACGGCGAATTTCCAACATTTCATACGCGAGTTTGTTGGGGATACCGGCAAAAGCTTCGATGGGGGAGCGGTTGTTCGCGAGCTTGAAGAGGCCGCCGAGCAGAATGGGCACGTAGGTGATGCGCACCCCGGTGCGGGCCTCGATGTCAGGCAAAACCTTGTGGCAGAAATAGGCGTTCGGGCTGCCAAAGTCAAAAAGAAATTGCACGGCGGGCGACTTGCGCATGGGAGTCCTTTCTGAGTCTATTCACCACGTTTCCATCCAGGGACGGAGTTCCGATTCATGCGTCCACGCATGGCGCGGCTGCTGGTGCAGTTGCCAATAATGTTCGGCGATGCTCGCAGGATCGACGATGCCGTCCTGCGCCTTGGTGGCGTAGCGTTCTGGAAATTGTTGACGGATAAATTCGGTATCGATGGCGCCATCAATAATGGTGTGCGCGACGTGAATGCCCTTGGGCCAGAGCTCGCGCGCCATGCTCTGCGCCAAGGCCCGCAAAGCGTGCTTGGCACTGGCAAAAGCCGCGAACCCCTCGCGTCCGCGCAAGCTCGCGGTGGCGCCCGTGAAAATGATGGTGCCACGCTGACGGGGGAGCATGACCTTGGCCACTTCGCGACCCATCAAAAAGCCGCCAAAGCAGGCCATCTCCCACACCTTTTGGTACACCCGCGCCGTGGTCTCGGTGATGCCAAAGCGCACATTGCCGCCCACATTGAACACGGCCACCTCGATGGGGGCGATCTCCCGCTCGATGCGCTCGACTAATGCGACCATCTCCGCCTCTTGGCGGGCATCGCTGCCAAAGCCATGCGCCTGCCCCCCGGCAGCGCGAATGTCGGCCACCAAGGGCGCGAGTTTGTCGGCCGAGCGCCGCGTGACGCAGGCGATATAGCCCTCACGGGCAAAGCGCTTGGCAATGGCGCCGCCGGTGGCGTCGCCCGCACCCACCACCAAAATGGCTTTGTTCGAACCCATGGTTTCTGCCTCCCGCACGGTTGCCAGGCTGAGCTTGGCTCAATTCCTCTTGGTATGGATTAAACCCGAATTTCCAAAAAGCCACAGCCGCCCACCGCAGCCGCCGGCCCAAGACCGCGCCAGGGTTCATTTCGGCTCGCCTACCCCGCATCCCCCACCTCGCCCATTAATGCGAGTGGGAGGGCGCGGGCGTATGGTGGTGTGGGTGTGAGGCGGGCGCTTTCGCGGCCGGCACGGCCGGCTTGGCAGGCTCACTGGCGTGGGCCTCATGGCCAGCGGGTGGCGTGATCATGAGGAGTGCCGCCGGCGCTTTGAGGCCTCGGGTGGAGGTTCCCGTCGCGGGCACCTCCGACCAATCGGTTTGCCCGCCCTCGCACATCTGCAACACCCGCAGCCAGACCGCGCCGGCTTCTTGCGGCAGACGCACCAGAAACGCAAACTCGTCAAAGGCGTCGTCAGCCAGTGCCGAAGTCTGGTTCTGGGCCATCCATTGCAGTTGCACCACATCTTCCGTGATGAGCTTGCCGTGGCTGGTGTAGGGCTGGGCGAGCTTTGCCTTTTGCGTCGTGAGCGTCCAACCCGTTTTGGGCTGGGGCTTCGCCCCCTGAAAACCCGGCGGTAGCGTGACCGCAAGACCCGTTGTGGCGGCGCCATTGCAACCATGACCCACCCGCAGCGTGGCCTTGTAATAGGTCCCCGCGGGTGCTTTGGGTTCGGCGAGCACGATGTGCGCCAGACTCGATTGGGCAAGGCCTCCGAGTGTGATGAGCACGATGAATAGTGGTCTCATGGGTACTCCGTGGAAAAGTTGAATCAGTCCAATTTCGCTTCTACGCCTAGGTACAGCGCGCGGCCTTCACCGGGGTAGTAGTACGCACCGAGTGGTGCTGTGGCGTAACTGGCCGCGATATTTGTGGTGGCGGCGTATTTCTGACGGGTGAGGTTGCGCGCATCGGCAAACCACGACCACTTCTGGTTTATCGCCTGCCCTGCTTTCAAGCCCAACACCGCATAAGCCTCGTTGTAGAGGGTGTTGGCGTTGTCCATGGGGGCTTTGCGGGGAACCCACTCGAACTTGGGCCCCACATACGTGGAGGGCGCGCCATGAACCTCCTGACCAAAGCGATACAGCCATTCTCCGCGCAGGATCAGGGGCGGGAATCCCGGTAAAGCGTTATTCCCGTAGTAAGCGCTGTTGACGAAGCGGAAATCACTGTAGAGCAAAGCCACTCGGGTGTCGAAGTGCCGGTCGTAGCGGTGGTGCAAGCCCAACTCCAAACCTTGGTGCAGGGTCTTGGGCACATTCGTGGTCGTGGGCGTGGTGCATCCCGCCACCACACATGCGGATACAAAGGCATTGGCGAGTTGGGCTCGGTAGTAGGTGGCATCCCACGCCAGCACATGCTTGCCCCCTTTGCCCTCGCCACGGGTTCCAAACTCTAGTGTGGTGCCGGTCTGGGCAAGATTGGCTTGGGTGGCGGTTCCGGCCAAGCCGAAAACGGGCGCTTCAAACTGGCGACTCAGACTGGCAAACCATTGGCTTGTTTCGCTCGCCTCATGGGTCACGCCCAGGCGCGGGCTCCACTGCTCAAACCGGTGGTCGTAGTTGTTGGGCGAGGAAAGAACGTCGACCACTTTGCGGCGCGCGCGGTCGTACTGAAGGGCAGCCGTCCACACGGTGTGCGCAGAGGCTCGGTATTTGTGTTCCCCGAAAAAGCGCTCATTTGTCGATTGCTGGTCGTATTGAGAAAACGCCGGGCCAATTGCCGCACCTTGGTGATTGCTGGGCTTGCTCGACCCCAAGGTCGAGCCCGAGTTGGGCAGATAGGCCAGGCTGATTTGGTGCCGATCCCCGAAGTAAGTGGCTTTGAGGTGCCCACCCTGCGTGCGAGCGCTTTGCTCAACGATGTTGTCGATCGGATGCCACAGACGGGAATGCATGGCATAGAGCGCCAATTCGTACACCATAGGACCTTGGCTAAACGTGGTTTTGTTGGCCAGGCGCTGCGTCTCGACATCGCGACGGCGGTTCGCGGGCTCACGAAACGGATAGAGGTTGTTGTAAGCGCCCGGACCTCTCGCGCTGCTGGCCATGGCGGGGTTTTGTCTGAGCTCGGCCAGCGTCAAATAACCCGGCAGCTGACTCAAGCTGCGCACAGCTGCGCCATAAAAACGGGATTCCCAATCGCGACTGAGCTTGACCCCCACATTGGCGATGAGCTTTTGATTGGCCATGGCCGCATGGTCGCGAAAGCCGTCCTGCTCGGTGAGCGAAGTCGCCACATAGTGATCCCACACCGGACCTGACCCCGAAGGCGATACCCCCGCATGGCTGGCAAAGGCTTTGTGGTAGCCAAAACTGCCCACTTCAGCGCGGGCAACACCGCCCGTCTGGGTATACCC